>CAZBUX010000061.1:0-8983 GCA_964495185.1 uncultured Rickettsiales bacterium
GGCACACGACTTTGGCCGCGCCCTGACGCACGGCGGTGCGCACGCAATCCATCGCCGTGTCGCCGCCGCCGACTACGACGACGTGTTTGCCTTCGGCGTTTAAATTCCCGTTTTCGAATTCCGGCACCGTGTCGCCAAGCCCCATGCGGTTGCTGGCGACGAGATAGGTGAGGGCGGGCACGATGTTTTCGAGGCTGGCATTGGGGATTTCGATATCGCGGGGTTTATACACGCCCGTGGCGACCAGCACGGCGTCGTGCTTGTTACGAAGCTCCGCAATCGTCACGTCTTTGCCGATCTCGCAGTTAAAATGGAATTGTACGCCGCCGTCCCTGAGCAGTTTATACCGCCGCAGCACGACGAGTTTTTCCAGCTTGAAATTGGGGATGCCGTAAATGAGCAAGCCCCCTGCGCGGTCGTAGCGGTCATACACATGCACCGCGTGGCCCTGCCTGCGCAGCATATCCGCCGCTGCTAGCCCGGCTGGCCCGGCGCCGATGATGCCTATGGAAAATCCGCTGTCGCCATTCGTGCTGATCGGCTGTACCCAGCCCTCGGAAAACGCCGTTTCGGTTAGGTATTTTTCCACCGAGCCGATGGTGACCGCGCCGAAGCCTTTTTCGATGACGCAGTTGCCTTCGCACAGCTTGTCCTGCGGGCAGATGCGGCCGCAGATTTCGGGGAAGGTGTTGGTGGCGCTGGAAAGCGCGTAAGCTTCCTTGAGCCTGCCCTCGGCTGTGAGCTTTAGCCAGTCCGGGATGTTGTTGGAAAGCGGGCAGTGGATCTGGCAGAAGGGAATGCCGCACTGCGAGCAGCGCGCCGCCTGCACGGCGGCCTCGGCGGGATCGAAGGGTTTATAGATTTCACCGAAATCGCGCTGACGCTGTCCCGGCGGCTTAACCTCGGGGTAGGCCTGCGGCGTATCGGTGAAGCGCAGCATCAGGCTGCTACCGGGTTGGCCTTGCGGAAGCGCGCGAGATACTCCGGCACGATGACCTCCACCGCTGCCGGTTTGATGCCTAGTTGCGCGAAGGTTTTCGTATTCGGTCCGACGATGTTGTCGTGTCGCAGCAGCGCTACCTGGTCGCGCGTGAGCAGCGGGCGGGGCAGGAGCTGCGCCACGCTTCCCATCATCGACGCCACCGGGAAGGGCACCGTCACCAGCGGTTTCTCGCGGCCGACGGTTTTCAGGATAAACTGCAATATTTCTTTAAACGTGTAGACGTGCGGCCCGCCGAGCTCATAGGTCTGCCCAGGCGTATCGGCACGGGTGAGGCAGGCCTCGATGGCCTTGGCGACGTCGCCGACATACACCGCCTGGAAACGGGTAAGCCCGCCGCCGATAAGCGGCAGCGCGGGCGCGGCTATCGACATTGCTGCGAACTGGTTGAAGAAATTGTCCTCCGGCCCGAAAATGACGCTCGGCCTGAGTATGGTTGCCGCCGGGAACGCCGCCCGCACGGCCTTTTCACCGACCAGCTTGGTGCGCGCGTATTCTGACCCGCCCGCTTTGTCGACGCCGAGCGCCGATATCTGTATGAACCGCTTCACGCCGCTTGCATATGCCATCTGCGCCAGCGTTTCGGCGCCCTGTGCGTGGAGTGCGGTGAATTTCTGCTTACCGGATTCGAAAAGCACCCCTACGAGGTTGACGACAGCGTAGGAATCCTCGATTTTTCCCGCCAGTGACTGGGGATCGGCGAGATTGCCGCGTGCAAGGACGACCTGCCCGACTTCGCCCGCGGTTCGCAGGTGCCGCGCCGCGTCGGGATTGCGCGCGATGATCCGGATACGCCAGCCCGCTTTGGCCAGCCGCTTGACGACATACCGCCCGACAAACCCCGTTCCCCCGACGATAGTGACAATCTTTTGTTCCATAAGCTTATTTCTCCCTGTCACCTGTGCGCTGGAATAATTAAAGACCGAACGGGGGGGGAATTCAACTGGAAATAGCCGGAAGGTCGGAGAAAACTATTTGCGGCAGTAAGCCTCTTGCCAGCGTTTCTGTTTTCTGGGATGGATGCAGTATGACCCTGACGTTTAAAAAAATCCTGCGCGGCGGCCAGCTGGCAGGGATTTGCGTGCTTTTTGCCATCGTGGCCATATGGGAAGCCAGTGCGGTCGTTCGCTGGTTCGGGGGGATGATCACCGAGCGGTGGACGGATGTAGGGATGTTTACCTGCTCCATGTATTTCATGGTGTTTTTCGCGCATGTCGTATTGCTTCCGGGCAATGCGTGGCGCGCGGGCTATGCGATCGCGGGCGGCAGCCTCGAGCTGTTCCGGCTGGTCATGTTTTCCGATACGGAGGTTTCGATTGCGTGGAGCCACGGGATGGGGCTCGGGCTCGGCATGGGCGCCATCATGCTGTCGCTGGTACGGCTGGCGTATATGGTTGCTTTTCAACGCGGGACGCACGGAAAAGAGATAAATTTCCTGCTGCGCCTGCTGTTCTGGACGATGGCTACGGCGCCGAGCTACGACATCGTCGGGCTTACGGTGACGCATAGCACCAGCGAGTATAATTTCGATGGGGAGGTTTACCTGATCGACCTTGCGCTCGGCGCTAATTTCTCCGGCATCGCAGCATCGGTGTTTGAGGAGGGAGGGTGGCTACTCCGAAAAATAACCTTTCGTGTCTATTCGTGGCTGCCTGGCGCGATTGTGTTCGTTTACATGCTCCAGATGCTGTGTGACCGTGAGCAGGGCCGGCATGTGATACTGTCCAGCGCGCTTATGGCCTGCTGCTCGGTGTTTTATATGCTGGTTCCGGTGGTTGGGCCTGCCGCATTATTCTGGGATGCTTTCCCCTACCATATGCCAGCGGCGAAGGATGTCGATCCCCATGCCCTGCGTTATCTCGCGTCTGATATGATCCATAACGCTATGCCATCCCTGCATACGGGCTGGGCCTTGCTGCTGGTGCTGCATTCGCAAAAATTATGGCTGTGGGCAAGGGTTTTGATGTTGCTGTTCCTGGGGTTCACGCTGTTTGCCACGCTGGCGACGGGGAACCACTATCTTATCGACCTGATCGTGGCGTTCCCGATGACGCTGGCGGTGTACGCGCTCACCTGTGCCGTGCCGGGCGGCGTACCGCGCTGGAAGAGTGTAGCACATGTGCATGCAGCTGTTATCGGGGCGATGTTAACGGCACTGTGGCTGATGCTGATCCGCCTGCGCGCCGAATGGCTTTACGGCATAACGGGGGTGGCGTTTGCGTTTGCGGTGCTGACGATGGCGCTGTTCTTCGTGTTCTTAGCGCCGGTATTACAGAGCAAGAAAACTACGCCGTAACGGCCTTCGTATCCTCATCCCACGCCGGTTTAAGCGAATTATTGCTCGTGATGAAGGCGTGGTAGGGGAGCTTCTGGATGTGGTCGAAAAGTACCACTGAGGTGATGGCGAAGGCCAGCAGCGACGACAGGAAATAGCCGTAGCCGTAATAGGTGAAGCCGAGGTCGATGGTGACCATCGTGAGCAGGGCGTTGGCGAGCAGGTAGATACCCTGAATCCACATCGTCACGCGACGGCAATCGAAATAGGACAGGATGATCAGCTCGAACAGCATGAGAACGTGGAAGAAAGCGCCGAGCGTGCCAAGGCGGAAAATGCCGATCTGGAGATAGTTTACACGCAGCAGTTCGAACAGCGAGGCGGCGGCCAGTATCGACACCAGCGTGATCGTCCCCTGAATCACGAGGAAGTTGCGCGAGCTGTTAAGCACCGTGCTGATGAGCTTCTTGTGGTTTTCGCGGATGGTGTGCAGCGGCTTGTGCTCGAGGATGTCGTAGTAGAAGCGCTGGTAGCGCTGGAAGAAATTGGTTTCGATGGAGAAGATGAAGATCGCCATGGCGGGGACGATGGTCAGGTACGACAGGAACATGCCCGAATCATAATCGGGGAAATAGGTCATGCCGCTGGGCAGCGTCACCGCTTCGGGCGCGTACATCCACATCAGCCATTTGTCGATCCAGATGGCGGCGTTATAGAAGAGGCCGCCAAGCGCCAGTTCCCAGTATTTATGGAAATACAGGCGCATCTTGGTGCCTTTTACGAGCTTGTAAGGGTATTCGGCGAGGATTTTTCCGATCAGCGCGAAGGCGATATAGGTGAGGCCGATATTGAAGCCGGTGAGGATGCCCACCGAGCCGTAATCGTCTTTCAGCAACTGCCCGAGCACGATGGCGATGGCCATGCCGATGCCAAACGAGCGCGTCACCGATTTATAATCCTTAAGCGCGGTCATGTAGACGCCCAGCAGCCAGATCGGGGTGATGAGGAACAGGTTGATCATGGCCGAAAGCCGCATGGCAAGGCTGAGCTTCACGTAAAAACCGTAATAGAACACCGCGAACGGCAGCATCAGTGCGCTGAGCAGCAGCAGGCTCAATATCAGTACGGTCGGTGTATGGGTGACGTCTTTGCGGTGGATGCAGTCGGCCAGGTAGCGGGTGATGACCATGTAGACCGGAGCAGCGAGCATGAGCGAGAAGCCGAAATTATACACGACTACGATACGGAAATTGATCAGCGTTTCAATGCCCAGCGCGCTGGTGAAGAGCAGGGTGATGCCGCCCAGCGCGATGACTGCGAACAGCCACGGGCCCGAAGACGCCATGGTGGCATGGGTATAGGCGCGGAAAATGCCAAGCAGGTTATCGCGGCTTGCGAGGCGTTTAAGTGTAAATCCAATACCGGCCATTGTTCAGTTCCCTACATGCACGACGCGTACAGGCCCTGATAGGCCGTGTGCTGGTCGTCCTTATTATAATAATGCATTACTCGGTTGCGCATGGCTTCCGAGCATTCGCGGTAGGCGTCGCGGTCGCTGATCAGGCTGAAGATGCCTTCGGCCAGCGCCTGCGGGTTGGAAAGCGGCACGATGACGCCGCCAGCGCCGAGCGCGGGCTGTTCGTCGGGTTTGCCGAGGATCATTTCGCTGCACGCGCCGACATGGGTGGCAACGGTCGGAATCCCGCACGCGCCTGCTTCCAATATTACGAGCGGCTGCGCTTCGCTGATGCTGCTGAAGGCGATGACGTCGATTTCGGGCAGGTATTCGTCGATGGTGACGCGGCCTGTGAAGGTGACCGTGCGCTGGAGCGTCAGGTATTCGCACATCGCGCGGCATTCCTGCACGTATTCCGGGTCTTCGTCCATGGGGCCGATGACGTAGGCGCGCAGGTCGGGCATGGTTTCATGCAGTATAGCCACGGCGCGCAGGAAGCTTTTTACGTCCTTGATAGGCACGACGCGGCCGATGAGGGCGATGGTCGGGCGGTCGTGAGCTTTACGCGCGATGGAGCCGTAGCGTTCGATATCTACCCCGTTGGGGATGAGGCGCATTTTTTCGGGCGAGGCGCCATCGGCAAGCTGCGCAGGCTGGTTGCCGGCAAACAGCGTGATGATGTGGTCGCTCGCCTGATAGCAGATACGTGAGTAATTGGTGAAGGTGTCGATCCACAGATCGCGCAGGTTTTTGCGCGTCTGGTCGATGGTCATGGCTTTCGAGGCGGTTTCTTCCAGCCAGTCGGCGCCGGCGATTTCGATGCGGCGCTCGTTGGTATAGATGCCGTGTTCGGTGAGGATGACGGGTTTTCCGGTTTCGATTTTCGCTCGAGCGGCGAGCAGGCCCGCGTAGCCGGTGCTGAGCGCATGGTAGCATTTGGCGGTGGGGAGTTCGGCAGCCAGCAGCGAGCCCAGCCCGCCCATGATGGCGCGCCACGACCAGAAATAATCGAGCATCGAGCTTTCGACGAACGAGGCTTCGTACATGCTGTTGATCAGCGCCCATGCCGCTTCGCTGTCGAGCAGCGCTTTTTCGCCGATGACGCCGCGATGCGGCTCCACGGCTTCCATAATCGTCTGGAAATCGGTGAGCCCGGCCACGCCGGTGGTCAGGTTGATCAGCGGCTGCTTGAGCCGGTCGAACATGTCCTTGGCTTTCACGGCAGAAAGCTGGCTGCCTGCGGGCAGGCGCTGGAGATGGATTTTGGTGAGGCCCGTGACGTTCTTGGGCAGTTCGTATTTCAGCGTCGGTTCGTCATCGCGCGGGAGGATGGAGACGATGTGGAAATTGAGGTGGTCCTGACGCGTGATGAGGTCGTGCGTCCATGCGGACACGCCGCCGCTCACATACGGATACGTGCCTTCCAGTATCAGGCAGACGTCGGTATTGCCTACTTTCATGCGATGGCCCTTTTCTGCGTCGCCCACAGGTCGAGCGCTTCTTTCAGCGCCGGTTGCAGCGACACCTGCCTGGCGCTCAGCGCGTCGGAGTGGCGCACGTGGTAGCGTAATTCGTCGAACCGGCCACAGGCGAAGAGGGCTTCTGCGAACCACAGCGAGATGGATTCTGAAACATAGCCCTGTTCCATGCAGCTTTTGAACCATTCCAGCGCGCGCTCGTAATCGCGGTTGCGCATGAGGATGCGGCCGATGCGGGTGTGGACTTCAACATCCGAGGGGCTGAGCATGAGGAATTCGCGGTAATGCTCCAGCGCCTTCTGGCGATTGGCGAGTTCGCGGTCGGCGTCGAGCAGGCCGGTATGGGCGTAGTTGTCGCAGTGCTCGGCCAGCGCCAGCACGATGACGGGATCGTTCGGGTATTTGGCGTTGAGCCCGGCGAGCTTCATCAGGCGCTCGAGGAACTGATTTTCGATCTTGGTGATGGCGGTGGCGGCCTGTACGCGGATGGTGTTGCTGCTGTCGGAAAGCGCGCGGCGGAACGCGGGGGCGAAATTGGGGTGGAAATTGGAGGTCATCTTCGCCAGCGCCTGGCGCTTCTGCGCTTCGTTGCCGAAGGAAAGCACGTCGAGGAAGGGAATGACGTTATAGGTTTTGCTCGATTCGTCGCGGCCCACGAGGATATCTTCGTAGATATGCTGGCTGCGGCTCTGCGCGATGTGCGGGAAGATGCTTTCGAACCATTCGGTAAACGGCAACGCTTTGCGCGTGTACCACACGTAAAACAAAATGGTGAGCGCCACGCCCGCCGCGCCGAACGGCCCGGTCATGCCGACGGAAAGCGCCAGCAGCAGCGCGAAGCGGTTTTCGCGGCCGCCGCGCACGAGGACGCGGGCGTAGAAGGTAAGAAGCGCGGTGACGATCACATGCGCGAGAAGGCCGAACGGCACGGAGACGTTGCCTTTAAGCACCTGCGCTGCAAGCAGCACTTCCACAAGCAACGCCACCAGCGCGATGATGCAGGTGATGACGCCGCCATGCTCCTCGCGCTGGACATCGTGGATGTCCGGCCCGGCGAAATATTCGGCGATGGTTTTAGGCTGCGCGTTTTTCATATACGGATTGGACGGTATAGGTGAAATCGGCGGTTTTGGTGATCTTGGCGACGCGGCCGGTGAGCGCGCTGCGGATTTTCTCAAGCACGATCTGCGCGCCCTTGCGGTCGGTGGCGGGCAGCACGATGGAGAATTCCTCGCTGTGCTCCTGATGGTCGAACGCAAGGTCGATGTTGCGCAGCACGCCGTCCACCGCATCGGCAAGCACGCGGGCGATGCGCGCGCGGGTGTCGGTGTCGAACTGGTCGGCGTTGGCAAGTCTGATGCTCACCATCGAAACGTTGAACCCGATACGCTCGGCCAGCTGGCTGATATGGTCGGTGTAGCGCTTGAAATAGCTGAAGGTGAGCAGGTTGTGGTCGGGGTTGGTGACGCTGCCTTCCTTGGCGCTCTGGTATTTGCGCGCGTTGACGATGGCCATGCCCGCCCATTCGCAGATGGCCATGAACGCTTCGATGTTACTTAAATGCAGGTCGGTGAAGCCGAGCTTTTCGACCTTGAGCATGCCCACTACTTCGCCCGAATCCTTATCGACGAGCGGCCCGGCGAGCATGGCTTGCCCGCCAAGCAGGCGTTCATGGTCGGCGTTGGCGACGCACAGCACTTCGCGGCGTGCGATGATCGCCTGATAGAAGCCGTTGCCGCTGCTGAAATGGCGGGTATAGGCGTCGGTGTCCTTCCAGCCGACGGATAGCGTGACGTCGAGGCCTTGGGGGCTGAGGGTGTAGATAGAGAACTGCTCCGGGTGCAGCGTGGTCATGACCAGCTCTTCGAGGCCGCGCATCACCTGCGCCGGGCTCAAGCTTTCCATGCTTTTGGCGGCATGGTAGGCGGAGATCGACGAGCGAAGCTGGCCGGCCATGCGCAGTTCGATCTGGTCCTTGAGTTCCTTCACCCACTGGTAGGACTGCGCGATGCGCATTTCGCGCTCTTCGGAATCGGTGAGGCCCGCTTCAAGCTGTGCGCGCTCGCGGATATGCATCTGGCGCAGTTCACCGAAGACGACCGCCGCCACCAGCCACATCAGCGGCAGTTTCAGCAAGCTCATGGCGTAATCGTAGCTGTCCTGATCTGCGAGCTGTTCAGGCAGGCCGGGCAGTGTGATCGTACTGCTCATACCGAATGAGATTAATGCGATCACGGGCTGGATGATGAGCAGGATGAGATAATTGCCAAACAGCAGGGCGAGACTGCTGGCGATTGCAGCGACCAGACCTTCCTTCGTGCCGTATTTGCAGGCGACGAGCAGCACCACAAACCAGAACGGGTGCGGATTTGCACTCCAGTAGCGCGCGCCATCCATCCACCAGTAGTTGATGAGCAGTAATACAACAAGCATGATGACGGTTTCAGCGATGGCTGAGCGGCGCATGCCAAGCAGCATGCCGCGCTTGGGCTTGGTGTAGGTGCCTAAAACTTCCGTATCTTTCATAACTAAAATCTCCAGCGGATATACCCGCCGACGCGGGTGATGTTGTCGTTGCTGCTGCTGTTGTCCAGCCCGTACAGGGCGCGGATCTGCGCATCGATATTGTCGTTCAGTTCATGCGTGATGCGGCCTTCGATCGAGGGGCCGTGACCGCCCAGGCGGTCGTAGCCGTAGCCGACCAGCACGCCGGCATAGGTATGCTCGGTGAAATTATACCCGGCGTTGATCGAGACGAAATGCAGCTCGCGCGA
>CAZBUX010000062.1:0-8900 GCA_964495185.1 uncultured Rickettsiales bacterium
ATGAACCTGCCGGTCAATTTCTACACACAGTGGTATTGGAAAATCGACCTGCACAACCTGCTGCATTTCCTTTCCCTGCGCGCCGATTCACATGCCCAGTATGAAATCCGCGTCTATGCTGAGATCATGCTAGATATCCTCAAAAAGTGGCTGCCCATCACCCATGCTGCCTTCATGGATTACCGCGTCGGCGGCGCATCCATCTCCGCCAAGGGACTTGCCGTCATAAGGCGCATGCTCGCGGGCGAAAGCATTTCTCAGGAAGCCTCCGGCATGAGCAAAGGTGAATGGCGCGAGCTGATGCAAGTCATTGAAAAGTAATGGAAGCCTCCGGAACTGCGAAATTGTCATAAAAGTTTAACACCCCTTTACGCTATTTTTCTCTACTGATGCTTAGGCAGGCGGCCTGCCTGCTTCTTTTACTCAAAGACAGCATCGCATGAAAAACACCTACATCCTCCACGACTCCGATTCCATGCAGATTATCCACCGCAAACATGCGGAAGGCCCCGATTCCTATGTATTCAGAATCATCCCAAAAAATGCGTTTTACGGCCAGCATGCACACAACGGCAATGGAGCGGGCGAGCCGTCGAAACACCCGTTGAAGCATTTGCTGGCGGCAATCGATATCGAAGTGCAGAAAAAAACCACGGACCTCCTGCACGGCGGCGGCATCACCGTATCGCTGGTGCCAACGCATAAGGCGGTCGAAACGGCGGGCGGCACGGAGACGTTCATAGGCAGCCTGCGCGATCACGGCATACATGCGCTGGAGTCACGCACCTACTCGCACAGCGCCGACAAAGCGCTCAAGGCCCATTCCGACAACGCGGACAACCACTATTTCCCGGTAATGAATATCCGCAATCGCGAAGAGTTCCGCATCGCCGATCTTCAGGCGCTGCTGATAAAGCTGCGCGGCACGTTCAAGCTCGACGTAGATAGCACCAACGAAGTCGCACACGTCGCCGAAAGGATACAGAAAACCAGCTTCCCGGAAGTCCCCGGCGAAATGCAGGAAGCCACCATCGCATTGTTGGCAAAAAGCAACGGCCTGCATCGGTAACGCAGCAAAACTGGCTGAAAAACAGCAATAAACCCCATATCCTCCCCATAATTGTCATCAAAACTTAACACTCATCATCACAGCTTTCGTGTAGCCTCAGTAGTGAACAGGCGTTAGCAGCAGGGGATTGCGTTTTATGGTTGATACAACGGAAACAAAAAAAACAGCGGTCAGCATTCAGGCAGATAGTGCGGAGAATGCCGTGAAAATGCCCGTACAGGAGGATGCTGCATATAAAACGGCAGTAACAAATGCCCCGGCGGAACCACCTTATAAAGACGAGGCTAAAACCAAACGCGCGCAGTTGCAGGAACGCTTCAGCGAGCGTTTCCATAGCATGTATGCGTCCGAAAAGGCGCATACGGTATTTTTACCAGACGGCGGCATCGAGCTGACCGTGTCGAAATCTTTCCCGAACAGCAATCTGGCAATGGTCGGCGGCTTGCCGGGGGCAAACGATTTCCCGCGTAGCGAGCCGAGCTTAAGCTGGGAAGTGCCCATCGAAGTATTGCAGCCGCTGCTTACCGCCGCCAAGTGCGAGACGATCGAGCAGCTGACTGCGTTTCTGCGCAAAAAGGAACCCTTCGCGGCGGCAAACGCCAGGCTTGCGCCGAAAGGCATCGTCATCACGAATATCGCGCCGGGCACGCAGCTTGACGCGCTATTCTCCGGCCCCGAAGCGGCGGACTGGATAAAGGCGCGCGAGGAAAGCACCATCACCATTCCGAACGCAGCGCTGGTAGCGGCCACCAGCCTGAAAAGCGAAGCCCTGCACGTCAGTAAGCAGCACTAAGGCTTATTCCGCGAACACCACGCTGGACTTCACGAACCCTTTCGCGGGAACGTTCACGGCTGCCTTCTTGATGCCGCCCGCGCGCGAAGTGGCTTCCAGCGTATATTTTCCAGCAGGAACCAGCGCGTAGAAATACGGCCCGGCATTGTTCGAGGTGACGACCACCGTACCGTCGGCGGCAAGCAGGCGGACGATAACGTCGCTCACATATTCACCCTGCTGCGCGGTAAGCAGTACACGCACGTTATATTCGCCTTCTACCATTTTCAGTTGCGCCAGCTCTTCATCGCCGATGCCGCCGGTGATGAATTTGATGTTGCCGCTCATCTGCGCTTCAAGCGGCAGGGCGGGAATGGCGCCGCCACCGTAAGAATCGATGACCTCACCCTGCGGCGAAACGGTCGGCGCAAAACGCGCCTGCGGATTCGGCACGGTCGGGCTCATCGGCTCAGGCGAGCCTTCGGGCGCCGAATAGCGGCGTTGCATCGGCGCTTCGCTGTTAAGCGGCTTGCGCGCAGGCGCGCTCATTTCCGGATCGGCGGCAGCGTGCTGCGTACCTTTCCACTCGCCGGAAACAGCAGGCTGCCCGCTTTGGACGCGTGTGAGCTGTTCGTTCAGCGTTTGCGACGACGGATGCTCCTGCGCGTTCGCAAATGGCGCGATGACAAGAACCATCGCCGTAGTGATCATGATGTGACGCATAAATACCTCCGTTACCTTGATTTTTGGTATGTCTTGTATAACATGCAACTTATAAACTGGCGATAAGGAATTATGAAGAACTGGCTAACCTTCCCGCGCATCGAAGGAAAATCTTCCCGCCAGGCACATTGTGACCTGCCCGGCGGCACCTATGAACGTGAGTTCGGGCGCGAAGGGTTTTTCGGCCCGGTTTCGCATATTTATCATGCGCATCCCCCTACCGCGTGGACGAAATGGGAGGGCGACCTGCGCCCGCGCGCCATGGATCTGGTGAAGCTAAAGGGAAATTCAAGCTCTCCGTGGCAGGCGGTGCCGGTTGCGCACAACGCCTCCATGCGCCTGCGCCAGTGGCGGACGCAGGGGAAAATGGATCACCTCGCCTGCAACGCCGACGGCGACGAGCTTATTTTCGTACACGCGGGCAGCGGCGAGTTTTTCTGCGATTTCGGACATATGGGTTTTTCGGAGGGCGATTACATCGTGCTGCCGCGCGGGTTGCGCTGGCGCGTCGAGTGCAAAACGCCCGCCACCTTCCTGCTCATCGAAGCCACGAATGACGGCTACCGCCTGCCCGATAAAGGCATGCTCGGCCCCAACGCCATTTTCGACCCGGCGGTAATGGAAGTGCCCGCCATCGACAAAGCGTTCAAAGACCAGCAGGAAGAAAAGCCGTGGCAGGTGGTGATCAAGCGCCTCAACAAGTTCTCCACCGTCACCTTTCCCTTCAACCCGCTGGATGCCGTGGGCTGGCAGGGCGGCAACCTGCCCGCGCGCATCAACTGGCGCGACATCCGCCCCGTGATGAGCCACCGCTACCACATCCCGCCTTCGGTACACACCACCTTCCTTGCCGGGCGCTTCGTCGTCTGCACCTTCGTGCCGCGTCCCATCGAAACCGACCCCGGCGCGCTGAAAGTGCCGTTCTACCACTCCAATAACGATTTCGATGAAATCATCTTCTACCACCGCGGCGAGTTCTTCAGCCGCGACAACATCCACCCCGGCATGGTGACGCTCCACCCCTGCGGCTTCCCGCACGGCCCGCATCCCAAGGCATTCGCTGGCGGCGCCAAATCCGCAAAGAAAGAAACCGACGAAGTGGCCGTCATGATCGACACCCGCGACGCGGTGGAGATCTCGAAAGAAGCGACAAAAACCGAATGGCCGGGCTACGTCGACAGCTGGAAAGAGAAAATAAAATGAGCTCAAGCGCCGCATGGCTGCGCGCCTCAACGACGCTAGTCCTCACTTCGTTCGTCCATAATTTTGCAATGGGTATATCGTGAAACTCGCCTCCCTCAAACGCAGCGGCCGCGACGGCACGCTGATCGTCGTCTCCCGCGACCTCAAGAAGGCCGTGGCTGTGACCCAGATTGCGCCCACCCTGCAACATGCTCTGGAGCAATGGGAGCAGGACGCACCGCGCCTGAATGAAGTGTATGCGCAGCTCAACACGGGCAAACCCATTCCCGGCATGTTCGATTTCGACGCGCGCGAATGCGCCGCACCCCTGCCCCGCGCCTATCAGTGGCTCGACGGTTCGGCCTATGTGAACCATGTCGAGTTGGTGCGCAAATCGCGCGGGGTGGAGATGCCCGAAAGCTTCTGGACCGATCCGCTCATGTATCAGGGCGAATCCGACTGGCTGCTTGGGCCTCGCGAGGATATCCCCGTATCCGATGAGGCGTTCGGGATTGATTTTGAGGCCGAGGTCGCAGTCGTCACCGGCGACGTCAAGATGGGCGTACCGCCCGAACATGCGGCAAAAGACATCCGCCTCATCATGCTGGTCAACGATGTGTCTTTGCGCAACCTCGCCATGAACGAATTGCAGAAGGGCTTTGGTTTTCTCAATGCCAAGCCCGCCACCGCTTTCTCGCCGGTAGCCGTCACGCCCGACGAACTCGGCTCGGCATGGAAGGACGGCAAAGTGCATCTGCCGCTTGTTACCCATTACAACGGCCAGCTGTTCGGCAAACCGAATGCGGGCGAAGACATGGTCTTTAACTTCCCCGCGCTCGTTGCGCATGCCGCAAAAACGCGTTTTCTTTCCGCGGGCACCATCATCGGCTCGGGCACGGTTTCGAATAAAGACCGCGGCGTCGGCTCGTCCTGCCTCGTGGAAAAGCGCACGCTGGAAAAGCTGGAAACCGGGCAGTCCACCACGCCCTTCATGAAATTCGGCGACACAGTAAAAATCGAAATGCACGACGCAAACGGCAAATCCATATTTGGCGCCATCGAGCAACAGGTCGTGCGCTACGCGTATAAAGGCTGAAATGAAACTTTATTCCTATTTCCGTTCCTCCGCCTCCTACCGCGTGCGCATCGCGCTGGCGCTTAAGGATGTGCCGTACAGCACCATCCCAATTAACCTGCTTAAAGGCGAGCAGCGGGATAGCCGCTACGCCAAAATCAACCCGCAGCGCAAAGTGCCCGCCCTGCTCGACGGCGCTCACCTGCTTACGCAGTCGCTCGCCATCATCGAATATATCGAGGAGAAACACCCCTCGCCCGCGCTGCTTCCGGCCACGCCCTACGAACGCGCCCGCGTGCGCGCGCTTGCCATGGCGATCGCCTGCGAGATCGCGCCGCTTAATAATTCCGGCGCGCTTAAATACCTGACCGAAACACTCGGCGTGTCCGACAAGGCGAAAAACGCATGGTACGCCCACTGGGTCGCCGAAGGCCTCGCCGCGCTCGAGGAAATGCTCGCAAACAATCCCATGACCGGCGCGTTCTGCCACGGCGACGCACCCACCATCGCCGATTGTTGCCTCGTGCCCCAGCTTTACAACGCGCGGCGCTATGAATGCGACCTTTCCCCCTACCCCACGCTCATCCGCATCGACGCCGCCTGCGCGGAGCTTCCCGCCTTCAAGATCGCACATCCTGATAATCAGCCGGATAAAGTATGAAATTCTTTTTTCCGTCATCCCGGCGAAGTGCGGGGCAGAGCCGCTTAAAGAACCGGATCCCGGCTCTCGCCGGGATGACGATGTATGTACTGTCATGCGCCGTAGCCATCGCAGAGGAACCTCCCATGCAAGTCACCGCCGTCCATCAAACCCTCGCCTCGCAATCCGGCTGGCTCAACACTTCGCGTCCTCTCACGGCAGAAGATTTAAGAGGCCGTATCATCCTGCTCGATTTCTGGACGTTCTGCTGCATCAACTGCATGCATGTCATCCCCGACCTCAAATACCTTGAGGAAAAATTCGGCGACGATCTTACCGTCATCGGCGTCCATTCCGCCAAGTTCCAGAACGAACGCGATAGCGAAAACATCAAAAACGCCATCCTCCGCTACGGCATCGAGCACGCCGTGGTCAACGATTTCGACTTCTCGATCTGGCAGCGTTTCGGCGTGCGCGCCTGGCCGACCTTCATGCTGATCAATCCCAGAGGCACCATCGAAGCCACCTATTCCGGCGAAGGCAACCGCGATGAAGCGGAAGCCGACATCACACGACTGATCGAGAAATACAAGGGACAGTACGTTACCGCGAAACTTCCCATCGCGCTCGAAAAAGACAAACAGCCGGAATCGGTCTTGCGCTTCCCCGGCAAGCTCGACAGCTATTCGGAGAACCAACTGGTCGTATCCGACAGCGGCAACCACCGCGTGTTGCTGGTCGATGTCGCGCCGGACGCCGCATCCGCAAGTATCGTAACCCGGATCGGCAGCGGCCGGGAAGGGTATAAAGACGGAAGTTTTGAAGAAGCGGAGTTTCGCCGCCCGCAAGGCGTGCTTGCGTCGCGCGACGGGTCGTTCATCTACATAGCCGATACGGAAAATCACGCGCTTCGCGTCGCCGATATGAAGGCGCGTACCGTCACCACGCTCGCCGGCACCGGCAGGCAGGGATATGAGCGCCGCGCCAGCAACGCGCCCGCGCTTTCCACGCCGCTCGCCTCGCCGTGGGATCTGGCATTTTATCCAAATGAAAAGCATATCGCGATCGCGATGGCAGGCACGCACCAGCTATGGAGTTACGACATCCTCACCAAAACCCTAAGCGTCATCGCGGGCAATGGGCAGGAATCCATCGATGACGGGCTGTATCCCAACAATTCGCTGTCGCAGCCGAGCGGGTTTTCGGTGTGGGACGGCAAGCTCTATTTCGTCGACTCGGAAACCAGCAGCCTGCGCGTATTCGAGAACGGAAAAGTCACCACGCTCATCGGCAGCGGGCTCTTCGATTTCGGCTATAAGGAAGGCAAACGCGGCGAGGCGCTAATGCAGCACGCGCTCGGCGTATATGCCGATGCATCCGGCGTCTATATCGCCGATTCCTATAATCACTCGCTACGCCGTTATGACATGGAAGCAAAAACCCTGTCCAACTATGCCGGTCACAATGTACGCGGCAACGATAACGGCCCGCTGGCGCAGGCCAGCTTCAACGAGCCCAACGACATCGCCTTGCTTGGCGGAAAATTCTACGTCGCCGACACCAACAACAACGCCATCCGCGCGATCGACCGGAAAACGGGCGCCGTCTCCACATTGGCGATGATAGCGCAAGCGGCTTCAGGGGCAGCGGAGTTCAGCGCACCCGAACAACTGCCGAACCTTGAAAAACTGCCTGCCGTGACGCTGCATCCGGGCAAGCCAGCAATGGTGGAAATCGGCCTGAAACCCGGCTGGAAAATCAATAAAGATGCTCCGAGCGCGCTTACACTTTTCGACATGGCGGCAACACCAAAAGCCCTGAAAACATTTTCGCTTGCCGAGGTGAAACAAAAGAGCATTTCCCTTCCCGCCTTGAAAGACGGCGATTACCGGCTACAGGGCACGCTCTATTACTGCGAGGAAAAAGAAGGAGCGCAGTGCCTGATCAAAAGTTTCGACGTGGAGATCAAAGCCGCGCTTGGCACGAACACGGCAGCGCTCAATCACCTGTCACTCAAGCTTAACTAGCCCCACCACCGCGCGGCCATAGCGGCGCTCGTCGGAAAGGAGGAAACCTTCGGGAAGTTTCAGTTCGTCCTTCGCATCGCGCTCAGTGACAATCAGTGCGTCGTCTTCCAGCCAGCCGCCGAGCTGAAGGCTTTTCAGCGCGGGGACGATGAGGTTTTTGGAATACGGCGGGTCGAGGAACACCAGTGAGAACTTCCTGCGCGCGCGCGGAAGCAGCGTGGCGTTGGCCATAAGGAAATCAACGTTTTCCGTTTCACCGATATGCTCGGCGTTAAAGCGAACCGAGGTCATCGCCTCGCGCGCCTGATCGACGAACGTAACCGAAGCCGCGCCCCGCGACAACGCCTCCAGACCGTAAGCCCCCGAGCCGCAAAACAGGTCGAGTACATGCAGGCCGTCGAAGCTTTGCCCGTGCTTACCGTGCGTGAGAATATTGAAAATCGCCTCGCGGGCGAAATCGGAAGTGGGACGGACGTTATTTCCCGCCTCCCTGACCAGGCCGATTTTTCGGCCCCGGTGTTTTCCAGCGATGATGCGCAATCAATGCTCCCCGATAAAAGTTTTAAGCACCTTTCCGGTTACTTCCTTCAGCTCCCCGCGCGGCAGCAGGCCGAGCTGGAACGGGCCGTAGGCGACGCGGATCAGGCGGCTGACCTTGAGGCCGGAATGCTCGAAAATTTTGCGGATTTCGCGGTTTTTCCCTTCGCGCAACCCTACCGTGAACCAGCCGTTGTCATTCTTCTTGCTGTCGAGTTTCAGCTCCATCGGCTGGTAGCGCACGCCGTCCACCGTCATGCCACGGCGCATGTTCTCGAAACGCACCTCGCTTAAATCGCCGAAGGCGCGCACGCGGTAGCGACGTATCCAGCCGGTAGAGGGGAGCTCAAGCTTGCGTGCGAGTTCGCCGTCATTGGTAAGCAGCAGCAGCCCTTCCGAGTTCAGGTCGAGCCTACCCACCGATATCACGCGCGGCATACCTTTAGGCATGTGGTCGAATACAGTCTGCCGGCCCTGCGGGTCTTTATGCGTAGTGACCAGCCCGATGGGCTTGTGGTAGAGCCAGAGCCTCGTGTATTGCTTGGGTTCAAGCAGTTCGCCGTCGACCTTGATAGCGTCAGTTTCCTTCACGTCGAAGGCGGGCGTGGTGATTTTTTTACCGTTGACAGTAACGCGGCCGTTTTTGATCCACACCTCCGCGTCGCGCCGCGAGCATAAGCCCGCGCGCGCCATGCGCTTGGCGAGGCGCTCGCCTTCTTTCGGTTTATCCTTGCCGGGATCTTTTACCGGCATGCGGCCACGAACGCTTCAAAGATTTTCGCGTCGCCTTTATCCACGTGGTATTCCGGGTGCCACTGCACGCCGAGGCAGAAGCGGTGGCCGGTTTTCTCGATGCCTTCGATGACGCCGTCGCT
>CAZBUX010000063.1:0-8898 GCA_964495185.1 uncultured Rickettsiales bacterium
GTTACTGGCCACCGGCCTTAGCCTCGCCATCGCCCTTCCCGCCTATGCCGGGCCGCTCGCCAAGCGCGCCGAGCGTCAGGAAGACCGCATCGAGCAGGGCGTCGAATCGGGCGCGCTGACCGATAAGGAAGAGAAAAACCTTGAGCGCCACGCCGACAAAATCGAGGATAACATCGAAAAAGCCAAGGAAGATGGCGTCGTGACCGGCAAGGAAGCCCGCAAAATCCACCGCCAGCAGGAACGCCAGAGCAAGCGCATCGCGCACAAGAAGCATAACGGCAGGCACGAAGGCCATTGATTCTTGCGTCATGCAAAGAAAAAGCCCGCCAAACGGCGGGCTTTTTTTATTGGTCGTTTGTAGTGGCAGTTAATTCTTCGCCTTATCCACCAGCTTGTTCTTGGCGATCCACGGCATCATGCCGCGCAGCTTGCCGCCCACGTCTTCAATGGGATGCTCTGCGGATAAACGGCGCGAGGCTTTGAACGAAGGCTTGCCGGCTTTGTTTTCCAGCATCCAGTCGCGGGCGAATTTGCCGGTCTGAATGTCGCGCAACACGCGTTTCATTTCCTTCTTGGTTTCCTCGGTGATGATGCGCGGGCCGGTGACGTAATCGCCGTATTCAGCGGTGTTGGAAACCGAGTAGCGCATATTGGCGAGGCCGCCTTCATAGATGAGGTCGACGATCAGCTTGGTTTCGTGCAGGCACTCGAAATACGCCATTTCCGGCGCGTAGCCCGCTTCCACCAGCGTTTCAAATCCCGCCTGAATCAGGTGCGAGATACCGCCGCAAAGCACAGCCTGTTCGCCGAACAAATCGGTTTCGCATTCTTCCTTGAAGCTCGTTTCGATGATGCCCGAACGTCCGCCGCCCATCGCCGAGGCGTAAGCGAGCGCCAGTTCCAGCGCGCTGCCGGACGCGTCCTGCTGCACGGCAACGAGGCACGGCACGCCGCCGCCTTTCTGGTATTCCGAGCGCACGGTGTGGCCGGGGCCTTTGGGGGCGACCATCCACACGTCCATGTCGGCGCGGGGTTCGATAAGCTGGAAATGCACGTTGAAACCGTGCGCGAATACGAGGCTTGCGCCCTGCTTCAGGTTCGGCGCGATATCGCGAGCGTAGATTTCCGCCTGCAATTCGTCGGGCGTGAGCACCATCACCACGTCGGCCCATTTAGCCGCGTCGGCGGGGGTCATCACTTCGAACTTGGCGTTCTTGGCTTTCGCCACCGAAATCGAATCCGGCTTGAGCGCCACGCGCACATCCTTCACGCCGGAATCGCGCAGGTTAGCCGCATGGGCATGGCCTTGGCTGCCGTAGCCGATGATGGCTACTTTTTTGGATTTGATTAAATTGAGGTCGGCATCGGCATCGTAATAAACACGCATTGGAATTCCTCGTGGGTTATAAGGTTATAGGGTCATGGGTTATAAGGTTTTAAAGCTTTTCTTTCAAAGATTTTTGAAGATTACGTAACATCTTAAATGTTTTTTCTGACAACGCATTAATTTCATCAACGTTTTCGGACGGGACATAATCCAGCTCCACCGCAATCACTAATTGCGTCCGAACTTCTGCAAGAGAACTTATCGCAATCGATAGAAACTGAAGGTATTCCTTTAGCGAATCACGCGTATGCCCTTCAGCAATATTACTTGGTACGGATACAGCGGCCCGGCGGAGTTGGGAAGTTAACCCATATATCTCATCTCTGGGAAAAGTCCGGGTAAGTTGATATATTTTTTTTACCAACTCGATAGATTGCTTCCATACCAGCAAGTCCGAATAATTCTGGACCTTTGGTAATGTCAAGATTTCAGCCCCTTCCCCTATTCCCCCATCACCCATAACCCTATACCCCTTCTTTTCCCCTGCTCATCGCAGCCACGCCGGTGCGGCAGATTTCTATCAGCCCCAGCGGGCGGATCAAATTGATAAATTCATCGATCTTCCCAGATTCCCCCGTCATCTCGAATACGAACGATTCCGGCGTCGAATCCACCACGCGGGCGCGGAAGACGTCGGCGATCTGGAGCGCTTCAACGCGCGCCTCCCCGCTTCCCACCACCTTGATCAGCGCCAGCTCGCGCTCGACATGCGCGCCTTCGACGGTCAAATCATGCACACGGTGGACCGGCACCATTTTTTCCAGCAGCTTCTTGATCTGCTCGACCACCGTTTCCGTACCGGAAGTCACGATAGTGATACGCGAGAGCTTGCGGTCGTGTTCAACCTCGGCCACGGTCAGCGATTCGATGTTGTACCCGCGCCCGGAAAACAGGCCGATCACGCGCGCCAGCACGCCGAATTCGTTATCTACGAGCACCGCCAGCGTATGCCGGTTGACGGCCTGGGTGGTCTTGGGAATGTCGTAAACGATGTCTAAGGTCTGTTCGGTCATAATGCACTCACTTGCGGCTGGTGGACGCCGTATTCGGCGTGATGTTTCTGCGCGCCGATATGCAGCGCTTCGCCCAGCGCACCGGCAAGCGCGCTGCCGGGTTCGCCTAGCGTATGGCGATCGTCGCCGCGCTTAAATCCCTCAAGTACGTCGGCATGCCATGCGATCGGAAGTTTGTCAGGCACCCCGTTTTTAAGCAAGGCGAGTCCGTGGCGAGTGATCCTGATCTTGTCCGACTCGCCGTCTCTGTGGCTTTTCATGACGATGAGGTGGTCGAACGCCAGTTGGCGGATAGCGGCGATAAGATACGGCCTGGTGATCATGCACGGTTCGTCTCCGGATTTGGATACTATGCGCGCATCTTCAAGGTTTCTCAGCGACAGGCCCACCGCCAGCTGATGATGCATCACCTGCAGCACGGATTTATAGGCGTGCTGCAACAAGGCGAGATCGCGTTCATCGGCACTATGCTGCGAATGTTGGGTCATGACGCTCTAGTTCAACCCCGCCTGTATGGTTTTGCGTATTTCCGCCAGCGTTTCCTGCTGTTTATTTATAGCTTCGATGAACGGATCTTTCCCGTCCGGCCCCGTGCCTGTAGGCTGGCTGTAATCGAGATGGGCGACGCAGGCGCAGCTGCCGCCGAATTCCTTCCACAAAGCGCCGGCCCTTTTATCGGTATCCGTGCCGGGCTGATAGTGCAGGCCAAGCCTGACCGGCTGGAAAGGAGCGTTCTTCAACCTTTTCATCGCTTCCTGCGGCCCCAGATTTCCTGCATCGATCATAACCCCCACCTTGCTCCAGCTCAGTTCTGGAAACAGCGCCCCGAGGATTTCCTGCGCGCGCTGGCAATCCTGCGTGCGCGCGAATTCGAGCGTTATCTCGCAACCGTCGCGCTGGTTGGCCACCGAACGCGCAAGCATGCGCCTCAGTTCGTCTTTCAGGTGCGATTTGGGGGGCGTGGTCATGGCTTATTCCAGCGTCATCGGCTTGCCGGGTTTTGCCAGCCGCGCCACATGCCCGGGCGACGTCCTGACAACGACGAAATTCTCGGCGAGCGTTTTCCTGCCATCCAGCGCTTCCTGAAGATGCCTGCGGTGCGGATTGGCTATTTTTGCCACGCCCTCCGGCTGAAGCGCGTCGCCGAAATACGCGACAGGATCGGCTTTCGACCATTTCCGGTATTCCCTAAACGCCGCCGGGTACGATTCGTGCAGCCGCGCTTCGAACTGCTCGGGCTGTTGCAACAGCGCCTTGAGATCGGCGGGAAGAAATACGTTTGCCATGTTGCCGGTCGCCGAAGCAACGCGTGCATCGGGCTTATCGGCAAGGTCGATGCCGAGCATGACGCACGCGGCGGTGCGCGGGCCGCTATCCCGGCTGCGCTCGCTTACCTGAAAGAGCATTTCCTTGAACGTCAGCGGCGTTTTCCGCCGCACCGGCTGCGCTGCACCGGTTTCAGCGGGCATGGCGTAATGCCTCAGGAAACTGAGAATCAGCAGGTTTTTCGTGTGGTTGCTCTGGCCGACGATATCTTGCATGGCTATATCGGGAAACGATGCTTCATGGCTGGCGACTATCGCTATGGCCAAAGGCGGAGCGCCGCACCGCGCCGGCATATGTCGTATCGGCGCGCGGTGCGCCGCCGATTATCGCCCCATGTTCTTTTGCGATTTCCTCAAGATGTTTCCTGCCCGCATCCGTGATGCAGTAGCGGCGAAGGCGTAAGCTGATTTTACCTTCGGCGAGCAGTTGCTCCCTCGCCGCCGCCGCCGTTTCGGTATCGGAAAGATAGGCATTGGGAAATGTTTTTCCGTCCGGCCCCGTCCATGTTTTGCGCGCCAGCTGGTAGCTGACATGCATCCACACATTCGTGCCGCCGGTGCATTCGCTGAGGAACAGCAATATCCCCGTCCTGGCTTTTGCTATGCTGTCTTTGTCCATGATCACACCTGATTCTTATCCAGCTTGCCGTCGTCACGGCTTTCGGGCCCGAGCACGAGCTCGTAATGCGCCGCGCCCGCCGGGATCATCGGGTACACGTTTTCGTTCTGGTCGACCATCATGTCCACGATCACCGGGCCTGGGGTGGCGAGCATTTCCTTGATGGTCTTATCGACGTCCGCGACCTTGTCGCAGCGCAGTCCCGTCATGCCGTAGGCATCGGCGAGCTTGACGAAGTCGGGGAGGCTGTCCATGTAGGATTCGGAGTAGCGCGAGCCGTGGAACATTTCCTGCCACTGGCGCACCATGCCCATGTAACGGTTGTTTAGGATGAACACCTTCACCGGCAGGCGGTACTGCACGAGGGTGGAGAGTTCCTGAATGCACATCATCAGGCTCGCCTCGCCCGTAACGCACACGGTAAGTGAGTCAGGATGCGCGATCTGCACACCGAGTGCTGCGGGCAGGCCGTAACCCATCGTGCCGAGACCGCCGGAAGTCATCCAGTGGCCGGGCTTGTCGAATTTCAGGAATTGCGCCGCCCACATCTGGTGCTGGCCGACATCAGTGGTGGCGTAGGTGTCCATGTCTTTGGTGAGTTCATAGAGCCGCTCCAGCGCGTATTGCGGCTTGATGACCTTGTCGCCGGTTTGCTTGTAGGAGAAGCTTTTCTTCGCCCGCCAGCTTTCGATTTTTTTCCACCATTCCGCCGTGTCGGGCTTCGGATTCTTTTTCTTCCACGCCGCGATCATCTGCTCCACGACGTTGCCCGCATCGCCGACGATGGGCACATGCGCGTGCACGTTTTTATTGATCGAGCTGGGGTCGATATCGACATGGATTTTTTTCGAGTTCACCGAAAAGGCGTCAAGCCTGCCGGTGACGCGGTCGTCGAAGCGCGCGCCGATATTGATCATCACGTCGCATTCGGCCATGCACATATTGGCCTCTAAGCTTCCGTGCATGCCGAGCATGCCGACGAACTGCCTGTCCGTGCCCGGAAACGCGCCAAGCCCCATCAGCGTGTTGGTGCAGGGGAACCCGGTGAGGCGCACGAGTTCGGTAAGCGCTGCGCAGGCTTTCACGCCCGCGTTGATGACACCGCCGCCGACGTAGAAAATCGGGCGCCTGGCGGTAGCCATGAGCGCGATGGCTTTTTCAACCTGCTTCGCGTCGCCCTCGACAATCGGTTTATATGACGGGCGGATGACGGATTTCCTACCCGTGTAAACGCCCTTTTGGTTCATGATGTTTTTCGGGATGTCGATTACTACCGGACCGGGCCTTCCCGTACGCGCGACATGGAATGCCTCGTGCATGATGTCGCCAAGGTCCTCGATGTTCTTCACGAGGTAATTGTATTTCGTGCAGGAACGCGTCATGCCGGTGGTGTCGGCTTCCTGGAAAGCGTCGGAGCCGATGAGGTGGGTCGGCACCTGCCCGGTGATGCACACGAGCGGAATCGAATCGAGCATGGCGTCGGTAAGTCCCGTCACTGCGTTGGTCGCGCCGGGACCGCTCGTTACCAGCACGACGCCGACCTTGCCGGTCGAACGCGCATATCCTTCGGCGGCGTGCGTCGCGCCTTGCTCATGTCGCACGAGTATGTGGCGCAGCTGGTTCTGCTTGAACAGCGCGTCATACACCGGCAGCACCGCGCCGCCCGGATAGCCGAACACGATCTCGACGTCCTCGGCGATGAGCGACTTGACGATGATGTCGGCACCGCTCGTATCGGCGGCTATTTCCGTTTCCGGTTTCAATGCTTCGGCCCTTTTCTGCATACGTATCTCTTTTTCTTTTGTCATCCTCGGGCTCGACCCGAGGATCCATTATTGAAAATGGATTCCCGGCTCAAGGCCGGGAATGACAGGAGGTGCCGAAAAGGGAGTAAATCTAATGTTTTGGCCGGTTTTCGTCAATGGAAAAGGGGGGAAGCGGTCCGGGGGGCTTCGGCTTGCTGCCTGAAAATCCCGGACTCCAGACGTGGGGCTGTTTGCCCCTTCCGGGCCGTGCCCCTCTCCCCTACACTCACCATGCTACCCTGAGCGCGACGGAGGAGCCTGGGCTACGCAAGAAAGCCCCTTCGCTGCGTACGGATTAATAATGCATATGAATCAATTGCTTAACGATAAAAATGCAAAGAAATGCAAAGAAATGTCAAGAAAACCACAGGCGGCAGGAGGGTGAATTTAATATAACAATAAGAAATACAACAATATTGTCAGATTTTATAGCGTTTGAAACGGCTCCCGGTGGCACAATCCCGTCTCCAGCCGGCTTTTAAACGGCTAAAGTCAGGCCGCTAAAGGTTCGAAACGGATCGGGTCCGGTCAGCGCGAGAGGGAAGCCGAATCGTCCGATGGCCTCGGCGATCCCGTGTAGTGCTGGCGCACCCGCCACGATTTACGCTCGGATTGCCTGGGATGCTGCTGGTGATAAACGGCTTTAAGGGTCTTTTCCACGCCCTTGTAATCCGTTTCGACGTAAATCCCCAGTTCGCGGCTACGTTCCTTGCGCTTTGCCAGCTCATCGGCGGATAATTTATCCGGCTGCGCGGTCAGCAGTTCGTAATCGGCGCCGAGCAGGGTTTTCAGCGTCGAATCCCAGACTTTTACCTGTTCGGGGTTGAGCACCGGATTATAAATCACGATCGGCTTGTTCTTAAACAGCTCGGGCGCGGCTTTTTTCATCATGAGCGCGGCCACCCATTCCTGCACCGTGCCCGCCCCGCCGGGGGCGACCACGAGCGCGTCCGAATTGTCGAGCATATCGGCCATGCGGTCGTAGATCGTTTTGGTCTGCTTATAATAGCTGAGCTCTTTGGAGAATTTTCCCTGCTCGGTTTCGGATTTTAAAATCGGCGCCGTGCTGTAACCGCCGATCCAGGCCTTGGCGCGCGCATCGGTGTCGCTCATGCCCGCATCCATAAGTTCACCGCGATGCCTGACCACGCCGTTTAGCACCTGGCCCATCGTATAGCGGTCGCCCGCTCCGTAGACGATCCCGAATCCGTCTTTCGACAGGTTGTAGCTCATTTTCGAAATATCGGTGTTAAGCTTTTCATTCTCGTTGCAGGCTGAGCAGAAAATCGCCACCTTGAACATATCCGCCTTGGGCGCAACACCGCCCTCGTATTCCTGTCCTTCGTCATCGTGCCGCCGCCGGAAATGCTGGCGTTTCTTGTGAAGCAGCGCCAATCCGGCTTTCATGGCATCGTCATAGCTGCCCGCCTTCACGATGTCGAAATAGCTGTTGGATTTCACCGTAGCCCCGCCCGGAAGCCCGTCCGCTTTTTCATCCAGCAGCACGGCATGGTCTTTGGTAAGCCCGGCATTCACGAGGTCCATATGATTGCGCACCGCCTTGTCCCACGTGCCGTTATGGTCGATGATCACGATGGGTTTCTGCATGTCGCGCGCCACGAGTTGCTTGGCGACCATCAGGGAAAACAGCGTGTAGATTTTTTCGAACTGGTTTTCCGGGCTTTCATCGATCACCTTGTCCGGCAGGAGCAGGAAGCCGTCGGAAACCCGTACGGTATTCTCGATTCCGCCGAGCAACTGACGCGCCGTGCGCGGCGTTTCAGCCGATGTCGGGACAGGCTGGTCGGGCACATGCAGGTGACCGGGGTAATGCACTGCGAATCCCTTACCGTGGCCGTTGCTCTTACGCAGGAACGTGCTCACCTCGACTTTCGATTCAGCGCCGCCCGATTCCGGCATCACCGCCAGCACCATCGGGTCGATTGCGGCGGTCTTCAACTGCAGCCCGCTGCGCTGCCTGTCGGAAAGCCTGAACACTTCATGGGCCAGCTTATCGACCGTGTTCGCCCGCGCACTGTAATTGACGATGTAATCCTCGCCCATTTCCGCACAACTTCTATTGGGATTGATCGCCGTGCGATAACGGTCGTACGTACTCTCGCGCGAACCATCAGGCTTGGGATGCAGCGGCGTATAAAGGTAGTTCGTAACCTTGCCTTCGACCACGGTCGGCGGGCGCGTCGCTTCCCCGCCGAAAGGCTTGAGGGAGAGCACCGCCTTCTCGATCACTGGTATCTGGCTCTTCTCGGTATACCCCAGCGAGCGCGCCGCTTTGAAAATACGGTCCATCAGCGTCTTAGCGCCCAGCACCGCGCTCATTACCGGCGCGAGTTCCACGTCAGGGCCCGCCCCGTAACTCTTCTGGTCGATGCGGTCGAGCGCATCACGCGGGATGCCGGTTTTATCGACCGCCTGCCAGATATCCTTGGGAATACGCGATCCGCTATCCTCGGTGGCGAAAAATATCCGCGCCGGATTATATTCGATGCCATGATCCTCGCATTTTTTACGCAGGATGTCCTGCCCGCCCGGCATCATCTCCAAAGCACGGCGAACCTCTTCGAGCTTGGCGAGGCTGTTGGCTTTGAATTTTCCGGTGGTCTCCTCGGCGCTGTGGACGGCATCCACCAGCTCGCGTACGTCCATGAAACAGATCGGCCATTTTTTTGCCTGGCAGATCAGCTGGTAATCGCGAAGTTTTTCAGGCGTGGAGGAGCCGAGGAAAACG
>CAZBUX010000064.1:0-8898 GCA_964495185.1 uncultured Rickettsiales bacterium
CGCGGACGGCGGCCTTCGGATTTTGCAAAGGCGGCGACTTTATCGCGAACGGGTTTCAGGCTGTTATCGGCGTTGTAAAGCGCTCCGTACACACCGGAAATGGTACGCACAGACGCATTGAAACGCCCATAGATTTTCTCAAGCGCCGAGGAAATTTCACCGACCGTAGCCCGAAGACGCGCGGCTTCCACCGCCAGCTCCAGAAGATTACCCTTGCCGCTGGCGGCGGCGGCGGAGAGCGCACCGAGCGCCAGTCGGCACTTGGTTTCATCGCGGGTTTTGCGGATCTGCTCGATGCGTTTGATCTGTCCTTCGCGGACTTTGGCGTTGTCAACGTCAAGGATTTCGATCGGGTCTTCTTTTTTAAGCTGGTATTTATTGACGCCGACGACGACTTCCTCGCCGCGGTCGATACGCGCCTGTTTGCGCGCGGCGGATTCCTCGATTTTCATTTTCGGGATTCCAGCCTCGATGGCCTTGGTCATGCCGCCGACTTCTTCGACTTCCCTGATGAGCGTTTCTGCATGTTTTACCAAACTGTCGGTCAGCGATTCGATGTAATAACTGCCGCCGAGCGGATCGACGACTTTGGTGACGCAGGATTCATGCTGGATGATAAGCTGCGTATTGCGCGCGATGCGTGCGGAAAAGTCGGTGGGCAGTGCGATGGCTTCGTCGAGCGCGTTGGTGTGCAGCGACTGCGTGCCGCCAAGCACCGCCGCCATGGCTTCGATAGTCGTGCGCACGATGTTGTTATACGGATCTTTCTCGGTGAGCGACACGCCCGAAGTCTGGCAATGGGTGCGCAGCGCCGAGGAAACCGGATTCTTAGGTTTATACTTCGCCATGGTTTTCGCCCAGAGCAGGCGGCCTGCGCGCAGCTTGGCGATTTCCATGAAAAAATTCATGCCGATGCCCCAGAAGAACGACAGGCGCGGCGCAAAATCGTCGACATCCAATCCTTTGGAAAGCGCGGCTTTCACATATTCCTCACCGTCTGCGATGGTGTATGCAAGTTCCTGCACGGCAGTGGCGCCCGCTTCGTGCATATGGTAGCCGGAGATGGAAATCGAATTGAATTTCGGCATTTTCTTCGCCGTAAATTCGATGATGTCGGCGACAATGCGCATGCTCGGGCCGGGCGGATAGATATAGGTGTTGCGCACCATGAATTCCTTGAGGATATCGTTCTGGATGGTGCCGGAAAGCTCTTCAAGTTTCGCGCCCTGTTCAAGTCCAGCCACGATGTAGTTCGCAAGAATCGGCAGCACTGCGCCGTTCATGGTCATGGAAACGGACATTTCGTTCAGCGGAATACTGTCGAACAGGATTTTCATATCCTCGACGGAATCGATAGCTACGCCCGCCTTGCCTACGTCGCCCACCACGCGCGGGTGATCGGAATCATACCCCCGGTGGGTAGCGAGGTCGAAAGCGACGGATAACCCTTTTTGCCCCGCCGCGAGGTTACGCTTATAAAAAGCGTTGGATTCCTCGGCGGTAGAGAAACCCGCATATTGCCGTACTGTCCATGGTCGTACGGTATACATGGTGGCGCGCGGCCCGCGCATATACGGCGCGAATCCCGGCATGGTGTCCGTGAACTCCATATCCTCAAGGTCGGCAGCGGTATAAAGCGGTTTTACCGGAAACCCTTCCGGCGTTTGCCACGTCAGCGATTCCAGCGGAATGGCGTTGCCCGCCTTATCTTTTCCCACGTCTTTTTCAGCCAGCTTCTGCCAGTCGGATAAGGTGCGTTTTGGAAAATCGGTCATGGTGAGCTATCCTATCGGCAGTTTTCTGAGCAGTGATTTAGACGACGAGTCGTAATGATTATAGGCAAAAACGATATCATTGGCGCGGAATTTCTCGATAATAGCGAACATGACTTCGCTCTGAGGCTCGGCGCGCCCCTCTTTGATATCGGCGATCCAAAAAGTAAGTAAGAACGAAATACCTAAATCCCCGAACTCCTTCATAAAGCAGTTGGCTTCCGGATATTTCAGCGCTTTTTTATATTCGCGAGCGGCGGCAAGCAACAGCTCGCGGGCTTTCACGGCGTCGGAATCGTAAGTGATGCGCACAGTGATTTCGACACGCGCCTGGTCGGTTGTGTAGGTCCAGTTGGTAACGCGCGTCGAAATGAGTTCCTCATTGGGAATCAGTAATTCACGACCATCGAAAGTTTCTACGAGCGCGTAGCGGATGTAGAGTTGGCGTACCCAGCCGGTGATGCCCGCCACCTCGATCAGGTCTCCGATCTTGATGGATTTTTCTAGCAGCAGCGTCACACCGCTGACAAAGTTAGCAGTAAGTTTCTGCAAGCCAAGACCGATACCCACGCCGAGAGCGCCGCCGAACACGGCAAAGGCGGTGAGGTCGACGCCAAGCGCGGAAAGCGTGACGAGCATGGCGATAAAATAGACGAGGATGCGGAAGAACTTCACCGTCAGTTCACGCGTGTTGTAGCTCATACCGGAGCTGCGTCGCAGGTAGCTTTCCAGCGTATTCGACGAAATGCCCGCCATCCAGAATACCAGCACCAGGATGACGGTGCCGTAGACAAGGTTAAGCATGGAAAGCTTGAATTTACCGATTTCGAAGGTCATGGCTTCGAGATAGGACTGTGTCGAATCGTTGAAGCCGGTGACGTCGAGCACGGCGACGACCATGATGATGGTGCCGATGAAATAGCCGATAACCGGGGAACGCACGATCATCCGTACGCATTTGACCGCTGCATAAGCCACGCACAGTCGCATCACAGCGTCGATCCATGTGCCGCCTCCGGCGCTGACCACAAACGGCTTAAAAATACTCAGGTATAGGATCGCCAGAAGCGGACCGAGCAGCACGGTAGGCTTAAGCAGGAATTCCGCGTCGATGCGCTTGGGCGGATGGTTGTGCAGCCGCTCGGCCAGACGGCGCCGGAGGATGATAGACACCAGAAGCGCAGCGCTCAGCGCAAAGGCAATATAAAAGGCCTCGATATAAAATTCGCTACCGCCGGTAAGCGCTTCAAGCAATTCCTTTTTGGTAAGGAAAAGTTTTTTGACCAAGGGGTCGGAAGCGGTATTTTCAAGTTTATCCATACATTACCCATATGCCGCAATATTGTTAAGAAGGCGTTAACTACCGGGCAGATATAATGAGCGTTTAATGGTTTAACGCAGGGCGATATTCATGCAAGCATTTGTGCGGCAGCCGCGAAAGCGCGGCTTTACCCTTATCGAGCTGAGCCTCGTGCTGATGATCCTGTCCCTTCTACTCAGCGGCATTCTTACTATCACGAATCAGGAGGTCCGCCGCGGCAAGATGGCCGAGCTGAAAATGAAGATGACGGCGATCGAAAATGCGCTGCTCCAGTTCCGCATCGCCAACAACCGCATGCCATGCCCCGGCAACCTGACCTTAGTCACCACCAACGCCAATTACGGGTTAGAAGCCAGCACGCTCGGTAATTGCGCGGTAGGCGGCGCGATCACCGTGACACTGCGTGACGGCGGTGGAGGACGCACGGTAGCAGGCCCCATCCCGGTGCATACGCTTAAACTCCCCGAAGATTACATGTTCGATCCGTGGGGCGGCAAATTCCTCTACGCCGTCGACAGGTACAGCACCCAGGTCAACGCATTCACCACCTACGACGTATACAACACCACCATCGGCAGCATCACCGTCAACGGCACGAACGGCCAGCTTACCAACCGCGCTGTCGCCATCCTCCTGAGCTACGGCCCAAACGGACACGGGGCATGGCAGCGCAGCGGTGCACGGAAATTCAACGGCTCGACTAATGCCGACGAATGGGAGAACTGCGAGTGCAACGCTACGGCGGCGGCAGTGGCCAATACCGCGTTCGATAGTGTTTACGTCCAACACCCGCCATCGCCGAGCAGCAACTCGGCCAACGTTTACGACGATTTTCTTTTTTTCTATACGCGCCCGCAGCTTAAATCCTCAGGTGACACCCTTACAGAGACCCCTTAAACGGCAATTATTAACTAATGATTAATTAACTTAAGCTAGAGTTAGGTTAATTGGTTAATAGTACAGAGCGGGGAATTCCATGGGCGTTACCTTGACCACCAGCAGTGTCGTCGGAGCATCCAGCAGCGGCGCCAGGGGCGATGTCATGAATGAACTCGCAAACGGCATAGCCCGCGCTTCCTCCACGCTCCCGGCAATGGACTACTCCCTGATGGCCGAAGGGCTGCGCGGCATGCAGCCTGGCGCGTCCTACGCCGTATCGCACGCCGATAAGCTGCATACACCGAGCACTCCGCAAGGCCCGGGACAGGGCCGCGGCATCTAGCGATCATCATGGCGCCTTCCGTACATCTTACTCCGCCCCCGCTATCCTCCCAGTCGATGGCAGACCTGCTTTGCACCATAATGGTGTTGTGCCAGGGCAGGCGAGAGAACGGCAAGCCGTTCTGGGCCTATCTGTGCATCCGCCCGAGCATGGCCAAGGCGTTCAAGGAAGCCCGCGAAAAAGGCGCGTTCAATCTTGAGGAATTCGGCACCGTCATCGAATCCGGCGACGGCACCGACATCCCCGCCGATATCCGCAGGCGCATGGAAACCGAATTCGGCGTCAACCACGACTACGAAAAGCAGCTACTGAAAACCATCGACGCGGTGGACAGGAAAATGGGATGACGTCCCGCCGATAGTGTATTATCGGTAACCAATGCCTAAAACCCTCGTCATCCTCACCGGCGCCGGAATCTCCGCAGAATCCGGCCTTGCCACTTTCCGCGACAGCAACGGCCTGTGGTGCGACCACCGCATCGAAGACGTCGCCACTCCCGAAGCCTTCATACGCGACCCGACGCTTGTGCATCGGTTTTACAACCTCCGCCGCGCCCAGCTTAAGGAAGCAAAACCCAACGCCGCGCATCTGGCGCTCGCCGATCTCGCCGAGAAATGGGACGGCACCTTCCTGCTCGTCACCCAGAACGTCGATGACCTGCATGGCCGCGCGCTGGAGGGGAGGCATCCCAAAGACGGTTTTTCCCTGCTGCACATGCACGGCGAACTAAAGAAAGCCCGCTGCGAAGTGTCGGAAGAAGTGTTTCCGTGGACGGAAGATATGACCACGCAAACGCATTGCCCCTGCTGCAAAAAACCCGGCAGGCTGCGTCCGCATATCGTTTGGTTCGGTGAGATGCCGCTGGAGATGGAGCTGATCTACCACGCGCTGCGCGCCTGCGACCTGTTCATCTCGATCGGCACCTCCGGCAACGTCTACCCGGCGGCGGTTTTCGTGCAGGAAGCCCGCATGAACGGCAAGGCGCATACGGTGGAGCTTAACCTAGAACCGTCGCTCGGCGCCTCGATGTTCCACGAAACCATCCACGGCCCGGCGGGGAAGGTGGTGCCGGAGTTTGTAAAGAGCCTTACCTGACTCAACATCCCGCAGCAGCCGGTACGCTGACTAAAGCGCCTTCGCCGCTGCCAGCACTTCCTTCACATGGCCGTCGACCTTCACCTTATTCCAGATATTGCGGATAATACCGTTTTTATCGATAAGAAACGTCGTGCGCTCGATGCCCATATAGGTTTTGCCGTACATGCTCTTTTCGACCCATACGCCGTAAGCTTCGCAGGTGGAGCCGTCTTCGTCCGATGAAAGCGGGAAGGGGAGGCAGAATTTTTCCTTAAAAGCGTCGTGGCTTTTCACAGAATCCTTGGAAACGCCGATGATACAGGTATTCGCCTGCTTAAAATCCGCGTTGTGTTCCTTGAAATCTTTGGCTTCGAGGGTGCAGCCCGGCGTATCGTCCTTGGGATAAAAATACAGCACGATGTTCTTATCCTTGAGATCCTCGCGCGAAATTTTCTGCGCACTGTCGAAAATCATGGAAAATGGCGGCGCTTTATCCCCGACGGAAGGACGTGCGTTAGGTGCGGTGCGGGCGGCTGCGGTCATGGGCTGGCTCCTTTGGGGTTATTTGGTCACCAAGGCAATATAGTGCCCATATATCCGCTCTTCAATGGTTATCAGCCGGGTTTTAAGCGTGTCAAAATCGGCTACCTGCACCGCTTCGCACAGCAGCTTCCTGAAGCCGGGCGGCGCGTAGGCCTCGCTGAACCCCTTATCCGAGCAGAGGCGCAGGCGGTTGAATACCTGGCTCAGGAACTGCTCGGCGGCAAGCAGCTCGTCGGCGGTAGCGGCGGGAAGCAGCGCTTTGTCCTTCAGCCATAAGATGGTATGCACGGCGCTTCCGGGCGCGGCATCCGGCGTGGCGGCGGCATGTTTCAGCAATAAATACTGCGCGATGAAGTCGAGATCGATCAGTCCCCCGCGCACATATTTAATGTCCCATATATTGTCGGTGCCGTATTCCTTGTCGATGCGTTCGCGCATATCGACGGCGTGCGCCTTTAGCTTCGCCGGATCATGAGGCCGGGAGAGCAGCCCTGCGATAAACTTCTCAAGCCGGGATGCCAGCGCTGGCGCCCCGCATGCGGCGCGCGCCTTGGTAAACGCCATAAACTCGAACGTCCACGCCGATTCGTCGAAATACTGCGTAAGCGCCGGATAGCTTACCGCCAGCAGGCCGTGCGTTCCCGATGGCCGCAGCCGCGTATCGACCTCATACAAACGCCCGTCGCGCCCCATGCCCGAAAGCGCATTGAGCAACCGCTGGGCGAGGCGATTATAATAAACGCTGGCGCTGAAGCTTTTTTCACCGTCCGACAACAAATCCGGGTCAGGCGCGTCGTAAATAAACACAAGGTCGATATCGGAGCTGAACGTCATCTCCCGGCTGCCGAGCTTTCCCAGCGCGATGGCGGCGAAACTGCCGCCGGTAATCGTACCGTGGCTGCGGCTGAATTCCTCCGTAACGGCAGCGAGGGTCTCGGCGAGCATAAGATCGGCGAGATCAGACAGAAACGCCCCCGCCTGATGCGCGGTCACCATGCTTTTGAGCAACTGCACCCCGGCCTGGAACTGCTTTTCGTTGCGGAATTGCCGTAACCCGTCCATACGCTCCTCGAAGTCGCGTGCGAGCGACAGTGCGTTTTTCAGCTGCGCGCCAAGCTGTGCAGGCGTAGGCAGGGGCACGTAGAAATCCGCTTCCAGCACCACGTCGAGCAGATGCGGCGATTTGCTTAAGTGATCGGCGAGGGTAGGGGCGCTGCCGAGAATATCGGCGATCAGCCCGAGCAGGTGCGGATTCGCCTGAAAGAGCGAGAAGATTTGCACGCCTGCCGGCAAATTAGAGAGGAATTCATTGAATTTAAGAAACGCCGCGTCGGGATTGGCGGTTTCGGAGAGGCGCTTAAGCAGGGTAGGCATCAGCTCGGTAAGCAGTTCCCGGGCGCGTTTGGTGCGCGTTGCGCGGCGCGAGCCGTGGTGCCAGCCCATGACGGTTTCGGAAACCGTTTCCGGGTTTGCGTAGCCCATCGCTTTCAGCGTGGCGAGCGTATCGGGATCATGGCTCACGCCGGTAAACACGAGGTTTCCTTCGTCGCCTAGTTTCTCTGCGCCTTTAAACGATCCTGCGAAAATCTCATGCACGCTGTGCAGCCGCGTGAGCAACTCGCGCGCGAAGCTATCCGTATCCTCAAATCCCATAAAATCCGCGATACGGTCGACATCGTCGTCATTCGTCGGCAGCGTGTGCGTCTGCGCGTCGGCCACCATCTGCAACCGGTGCTCCAGTTTGCGCAGGAACGGGTAGGCGTCGAGCATGATATCGGCTTTGGAGCGATCGATAAGGTTCAGCTCCGCCAGACGCCTGAGCGCGTCGCAGGTCGAGCGCGTGCGCAGCGCCGGTTCGCGCCCGCCCCATATGAGCTGGTGGATCTGCGCGTAAAACTCGATCTCGCGGATGCCGCCGATGCCGAGCTTGATGTTATGGCCCTTAAGCCCGATATTTTTTCCCTGCCGCGAATCCATCTGCCGCTTGATGGAATGGATGTCGTTGATCGCCGCGAAATCGAGGTTGCGCCGCCACATATAAGGCGAGAGGTTTTTCAGGAAATTCTCCCCGGCATGGATATCCCCCGCGATAGGGCGCGCCTTGATCATCGCCGCGCGTTCCCAGTTCTGCCCCACGCTTTCGTAATAGAAATAGGCCGCCTCGGTATTGATCGCCGCCGGGGTCGAAGCCGGGTCGGGCCGCAGGCGCAGATCGGTGCGGAATACATACCCGTCGCCCGTGCGCTCCTGCATGATGTTCACCATATCTTGCGCCAGTCGGTTCATGAAATGCTGTTCATTATGCCGCCCGCGATAGGCGATTTTTCCCGCCTCGAAGAAAATGATCAGGTCGATATCGCTGGAATAATTCAGTTCGCCGCCGCCGAGCTTGCCCATGCCAAGCACGATGATCCCGCTATCCTGCGAGGGAAGCTGTGGCGTTGCCAGCACGATTTCGCCGCGCTGGTGAGCGATTGCAAGCAGCGTATCCACCGTGCGCGAGACGCTTGCGCGGGCGAAAGCTGAAAGCGCCAGCGTTACTTTTTCCAGCGGCCAGAGCCCGCTGATATCGGCCAGCGCCACCAGCAGCGCCAGCTTAGTCTTGGCGACGCGCAGGCGTTTCATCAGCGCCGGCTGGCTGCCGTCGCCCTGTGCAGGCGCTTCGAATTCGCGCGTGAACGCCTCATGCGCGGCGTCCGCCCCATCGGTCGCTATCTGCCTTAATAAATCCGGATACAGCAGCAGCAACCGCGTAAGATACGGCGAATGCCCGAATACCGCCGCGAGGAAGGGGTACGCCGCATGCCCCGGCGCCGCCGCAGCCTGCATCCAGGCGGATAATTCGCGTTCCGCATCCGACGCGGCTTCGAGCCACTGCCCGCAACCCCTGCCGATATCTTCTTCCAGTGGTGATAATGCCATGCGTGCGCGTTTTGAATTTGTTAAGTATTATACTATCTAGT
>CAZBUX010000065.1:0-8031 GCA_964495185.1 uncultured Rickettsiales bacterium
GGCGAGATCGGCCTCGGCGATGGCGAAGCCGTCGTCGTTGTCGCGCAGGACGGATAAGCGAGTAATGAGTTGCGAGTTGCGAGTCGCGAGGGAATCATTGTCGCTCGCAACTTCACTATACAAAAGCACACACGCGCTCGCCTTATCCCCCCGCCCTACCCGGCCACGGAGCTGGTGGAGCTGGGATAGACCGAAGCGCTCGGCTTTTTCGATGACCATGATGGTGGCGTCGCGCACGTCGACACCGACTTCGACGACGGTGGTGGCCACCAGAAGCCGGGTGTCGCCGGTGGCGAATTTTTTCATCTGCTCGTGGCGGACATCGGCTTTGACGCGGCCATGCACGAGCCCGACGATATCGCCGAAGCGCGCCTTGAATTCGGTGAAGCGGGATTCGGCGGCGGCGATGTCGTTTTCGGGTGTGAGGTCTAGTTCGCCTTCGATGGATTTTTCGTCGATCATCGGGCAGATCCAGTAGGCTTTTTCGCCGCGGTCGAGCGCGGATTTCAGGCGTTCCATCACTTCGCCGTAGCGCGAAAGCGGGATGGTGCGCGTGGCGATTTTCTGCCGTCCGGCTGGTTTCTGCGTGAGCTGGGAGCATTCCATGTCGCCGTAGAGCATCATGGTGAGCGAGCGCGGGATGGGAGTGGCGGTCATGTGCAATACGTGCGGCGCGTCGCCCTTGGCCAGAAGCGCCATGCGCTGGGCCACGCCGAAACGGTGCTGCTCGTCGATGACCGCCAGCGCGAGGTTTTTGAATTCGACGTGTTCCTGAAACAGTGCGTGGGTGCCGATGAGGATCCGTATTTCGCCGGACGACAGGCCTGCGAGGATGTGCTCGCGCTGCCTGCCTTTGACGGAACCGGTGAGGAGGGCGACCTCAACACCTGTGCCGGAAAGCATCTTCGCAATCGTATCGTAATGCTGCCCGGCGATGAGTTCGGTGGGAACCATGAGGGCGGTTTGCAGGCCCTGCTCTACCGCTTTCAGCATGGCAAACAGCGCCACCACGGTTTTGCCGCTGCCGACGTCGCCTTGCAGTAGCCGTGTCATGCGGCGGCCGGAGGCCATGTCGGCGCCGATTTCGGTGAGGACGTGCTCCTGCCCGGCGGTGAGCTTGAAAGGGAGAGAGGCTTTAAGCGCTTCAGTGAGCTTGCCGGTGCCGGTGATGGGGGTGCCTGATTGCTGCTGCATCTTCGCGCGCAGCATGGCGAGGTGGAGCTGGTGGGCGAGCATCTCGTCGTAAGCGAGGCGCTGTCGGACGGGGGATGTGGGTTGCAGCGCGTCTTGTCCGGGCGGATGGTGCGCTTCGATGAGGGCGGCTTGCCATGAAGGCCATTTTTGCACTTCAATGGCTTCGGGCGTGATCCATTCCGGCAGACCAGGCAATTTCTCGATAGCGGTTTCCACCATTTTGGCGATACGGCGGCTGGAAAGGCCGAGCGTGAGCGGGTAGACCGGTTCAGGTTTTTTAACATTTTCGAGCTGGTCTAACGGGGCGATGACGTCGGGATGCGTCATCTGCAAACGGTAATCGAAATGCTCGACCTTGCCGCTGATGACGCGCTGCTTCCCAACCGGCAACACCTGCGCGACGTAATCGCTTTTGGCATGGAAGAATACCAGCGTGATCTCGCCGGTAGCGTTGGAGCAGACGACTTTATAGGGCTTGCGGCTGCCATAGCGGGAGGATGCGGGCGGCGGGAAATGTTCGTCCACCGTGACGACGAAGGTCGCCACCACGCCGTCGGGCGCGCTGCGAAGCTCGGGCATGAAGCTTCGGTCGACGAGCCCTACCGGCAGGTGAAACAGCAGATCGCGCACGATGGGAACGGAACGCTCGCCCTGCGCGGTGGCACGCGGCAGCAGGCGCTCAAGTACCTTGGCGGTGGTGCCCCCTACCCCCTTGATGCGCGTGACGCTGGAAAAAAGAAAGAATAACGACTCGGAGCGCATGAAATGTGCTTGGTACTTTGTTCTGTGTGCTTAGTAAGCACAATACTTACTTTTTACAAAGCACCAAGCACAACTCACAAAACGCAAATTACTGGTTATCCACCGCTTTACGGCGGTCGCTTACCGCTACTTCGATGAGCGCATTGACGACGTCGGGGCCTTGCGCGTCCAGTGCGGCTTCGCAGTCGTCGATAAGATTCTTGTCGCCCATGCCGCCGATGACCGCTGCGAAGCTGGTGCTGACGCTGAGTCCCAGCGTTGACTTATCGGGGAGGTGGAACGGGTTGGCGGCGATCTGCCAGCGCAGGCGGTTGCACACCATGCGCGCGGTTTCCTGATTGGTGTCGAGCATGAGGACGCCGAGGCGCTTGTAGCCTAAGCTTCCGACCACGTCGTCGGGGCGCAAATTCTGGCGCGACATCATCGCAAGGTGATGCATCATGGCCTGGCAGGCCTGGCGGCCATATTGCGAGAAAAGTTCGTCGTAATGATCGAGCTGGAGCACGCCGAAATTGCTGCGCAGGTCGCTTTTATTGTTGTAGTAGCCCATCAGCTCGATGTCTTTGGCGAGCGAATTGCGATCGGGCAGGCCGGTATCGCGGTCGATGACCTCGTGGCCCTTGAAATTGTCCTGTATGACCTTGCGCAGCGCTTCGTTTTTACGCAGGCCGACTTTGTCCTGCAGCACGAGGCGGAACACGAAAGCGCCGTCGTTCGATTCGGCGCGCACGACCTTGAGGCGGAAACCGCGCTCCTTGCCGTCATGGCCCATTACGCTGAAGCTTTGCACTTTCGAAAGCACCGCCCCGACGTCGTTGGCGTCGTCGGCGAATTCGACATATTCGGTGAGCAACTCGGCGATGCGCGGCGGCAGGATATGGGTGATGGGCTTCCTGACCAACTCGGCAGGCTTGTAACCGAGCACTTCTGCGGCATGCGGGTTGATTTCGCTGATTTCTATCGACTTTGTCCGGTTGTTCTGGCAAATGGTGATGACGGCATCGTTGCTGCGGTAGCCAAGAATCATAGCGTATTCCTTTTGGGATAGAGCAAGAAAAATCCAATGCTATTATGGTTCTGAAATAATGAAAAAACCCTTAATAAGCGCCTGACATGCCCGACGAAATTCGCTTAAAACGCATCATTTACCGCAGCGGCCACCGGGGCTGCAAGGAAACCGACTTAATACTCAAGCGGTTCGCCGACGATTGCCTTTCGGGAATGGACGGGGAAATGCTCGCGCTTTACGAGCGTTTCTTGGATGAAAACGATGTCGATATCTGGAACTGGCTGATCGGCGCCTACGGCCCGGCGGATGAAACCTACCTGCCGCTGCTTGATAAACTCAAGGCATACGCGCTGGACGAACAGGCATGACCCTCCCCGCCGCCGCTACGGAAGCCGCCGCCCGGCGCGCATCGGTTATGACCGGCATTCCCCGGCCCGCGCAGGGCTATGTGCTGTCGGGGCTATTCGAAAACGCTGCGACGGTAGTGCATATCGCCATCAACGACCGTGAGCTGGACACGCTGCATCATGCGGTGCGGTTTTTTGCCCCTGATATAGAAATACTGCGTTTTCCCGCATGGGATTCGATGCCGTATGACCGCACCTCGCCCATGCCGTCGCTTATGGCCGAGCGCGTGCGGACGCTGGCGGCGCTACTTCTGCCGGCGGCGGGGAAGAAAAGGCTGGTGCTGACGACGGTGAACGCGGCGCTGCAAAAAGTGCCGCCGAAGGCTGTGCTGGCGGAGGTGGCGCTCTCCCTTAACGTCGGGCAGTCGATCAACCAGGACCGGCTGGTGAAGGCGCTAGTGAAGCAAGGCTACCACCGCGCCGGTAAAGCGATGGAGCCGGGCGAATTCGCGCTGCGCGGCAGTATCGTGGATATCATGCCGCCGGGTGCCTCGGGGCTGGGCGTGCGGGTGGATTTGTTCGGCGACGATATCGAGTCGATCCGCAGCTACGATTCGCTGAGCCAGCTGACCATGGGTAAGCTCGATTCGGTATCGCTTTACCCGGTGAGCGAAGTGATTCTTTCCAACGAGACGCGCGAACGTTTCCGTAGCCGTTACCGTGACCTGTTCGGCGCGGTGATGAAAGACGACCCGCTGTATGAGGCGATTTCGCAGGGCGGCGCATATCCGGGCATGGAGCATTGGCTGCCGCTGTTTTACGAGGAACTCTCGACGCTGTTCGATTATTGCGCTTCGCCGCTTGTGACGCTCGACAGCGAGGCCGAATCGGCGATGCAGGAACGCTACGAAAGCATTCGCGATTATTATGATGCGCGAACCACGGCGCTTACCGGGCATTCGAAAAAGAACAGTTTCGCTACGGGTGCGATCTACCACCCCACCCCGCCCGAGATGCTTTTCCTTATGCCGGAAGCATGGGAACGTGTGATCGGGCGTTATGACCGGGTGACGTTTTCGCAGTTCTTGAATGCCTCCCCGCAAGAGGCGGGCACAATAAAATCCGTCATGCGCCTGGCGCAGGGCGGTGAGGTTAATCCGTTCGAGCAATTGAAAGAGCGTGTTCGCATCGCTGCGGCGGAAGGGAAGAATACGCTGCTCGCATGCTTTACCGCCGGTTCGCGTGAAAGGTTGAGCGCGCTTCTGGCGGAGCGCGAATTCCACTGCATCCGTATCGACGGCTGGAATGAAATAAAAAACGTACGCGGCCATTCACTGGGCCTTGCCATACTGCCGCTGGAAAGCGGGTTCGAGACCGGACGTACGTTGGTGATGAGCGAGCAGGACGTACTCGGCGAGCGCATCGCGCGCAGCTCTCGCAAGAAAAAGAAAAGTGAAGTGTTCCTCGCCGAAGCCGCCAATTTCAACGAGGGTGAGCTGGTGGTGCATCGCGAGCACGGCATCGGGCGGTTCGAAGGGCTGGTGACGCTCACCGTGTCGGGTGCGTCACACGATTGCCTGAAGCTTATTTACGAAGGCGATGACAAGCTGTTCCTGCCGGTGGAAAACATCGACATGGTGACGCGCTTCGGGCTGGAAGACGAGGGCGTGAAGCTCGACAAGCTCGGCGGCGCGTCGTGGCAGTCGCGGAAAGCGCGGCTGAAGGAACGCATCACCCTTGCCGCCGAGGTATTGCTCAAAACCGCCGCCGAACGGCAGGTGCGCACCGCGGAAGCCATCGAAGCGCCGACGGGCGCGTATGACGATTTCGCCTCGCGCTTCCCGTATATGGAAACGGAAGACCAGGGCCGCGCGATCGAAGATACATTGCAGGATCTGCATGCAGGCAAACCCATGGACAGGCTTATTTGCGGCGATGTCGGGTTTGGTAAAACCGAAGTGGCGCTTCGGGCGGCGTTCGCGGCTGTGGGGAATCCCGCACATAAGGTGCAGGTAGCCGTGATCGTGCCCACTACCCTGCTCGCCCGCCAGCATACGGGGAATTTCCGGCGGCGGTTTGAAGGATTCCCGGTAGTCATACGCCAGCTTTCGCGGATGGTGACGGCGAAGGAGCAGGCCGATACGCGCGAAAAGCTTGCCAGCGGCGAGGTGGATATCGTCATCGGTACGCACGCGCTGCTTTCCAAGCAGGTGAATTTCAAGAACCTCGGGCTGGTGATCGTCGACGAGGAACAGCATTTCGGCGTGGCGCAGAAGGAAAAGCTGAAATCGCTGAAATCCGACGTGCACGTGCTGACGCTTTCGGCCACGCCTATCCCGCGTACATTGCAGATGGCGCTGACCGGCGTGCGCGATTTGAGCCTGATTACCACGCCGCCGGTGGACCGGCTGGCGGTGCGCAGCTTCGTGATGCCGTTCGACCCGGTGGTGCTCCGCGAGGCGCTGATGCGTGAGAAACACCGTGGCGGCAAGAGCTTCGTGGTGACGCCGCGCATCAAGGATATCGGCGAAGTCAAGGCACAGCTCGCCGAGCTGGTGCCTGAGCTGAAAGTCGTGGTCGGCCACGGGCAGATGGCGGCGGCGGAACTCGATCAGGTGATGAACGATTTTTACGACGGCAAATACGACGTGCTGCTCGCCACCGCCATTATTGAGTCGGGGCTGGATATCGAAGCGGCGAATACGATGATAATTCATAACGCGCATCTGCTTGGGCTGGCGCAGCTTTACCAGCTGCGCGGGCGCGTGGGACGCGGAAAGCTGCGGGCTTATGCGTATTTCCTGCTGCCGCATTATAAACAGCTCACGAAAAACGCTACGCGCCGCCTTGAGGTGATGCAGACGCTCGACAGCCTCGGCGCAGGTTTCACGCTGGCATCGCACGATATGGATATTCGCGGGTTCGGGAATCTCGTGGGCGAAGAGCAATCCGGGCATATCCGCGAGGTGGGCATCGAGCTTTACCAACAAATGCTGGAAGAAGCGGTTGCGGCGCTCAAGCATTCCAAAGCGCATAGTAGCGAAGGGATAATCGCTACCGACTGGAGCCCCCAGATCAATCTCGGCCTGTCGGTGCTGATTCCTGAAACGTATGTGGATGATTTACAGCTCAGGCTCGGGCTTTACCGCCGTGTGGCCGGGCTTGCGACCGCTGAGGAAATCGAAAGCTTCGCCGCCGAGCTGATCGACCGCTTCGGCGACATGCCGGCGGAAGTGCGCACGCTGATCGACATTCTCGGCATTAAAATACTCTGCAAAAAAGCAGGCATCGAGCGCATCGACGTCGGCCCCAAGGGCGCGGTGATGACCTTCCGGGGTAATGTTTTCGCCAAGCCGGAGGCGCTGCTCGCCTATGTCGTCCGCCGCTCGCGCACCCTGAAAATCCGCCCCGACCAGAAGCTGGTGTTCAGCCATGAATGGAACGGGGATACAGTGGCGACGGTGAAGAAGCTTGCGGGGGAGATTGCCGGGTTGGCGATGTCAACCGGTGTTACAGTAATCTGAGAGCAGGCCTCGGTGAGACAACGGCGGAAGGGGCGATGGTGACTTTGGGTTCCCCAAGCGCCTGATCGAACGCACGAATCGTGCATAGAATAACGGAGCCAAGCAGGCGATATGAGGTTTCGGGATCGAGACCAGGTTTGCTGTCCTCAGTAGTGACGCCTGGCTGGCCATAATTTCGCCGTTGCAGCGTATCATACGCTTTGTTTGTGTATTCCTTTACCAGACGATCAAGCGCGGTATGCGCGGGGCTGGGGTTTTTCGTGGCGCTCTGGCCGGGACCGGTGGCGATACAATGCTGGGCGTAAAGCAGCGGCATGTAGCCTTTGAAAATGCCGTGCAGCGCTTCTTCGAGAATTGGATCGCCTGCGATGTTGTCGCCGCCGCGTGGAAAACGTGCGTCACTGCCATTGCGGCGCATCAGCGCGCGCGATTTTTCCCGCCACGCGGCTTCAAGCTTTTGTCGGGTTTCATCGGTCAGCTTTACGTCGGCTTCCCGGAGTTCGGGGACAGTTTCTACGGAATTGACAGAGAAATACATTAAAGACCCGGTGCGTGCATGGCAACGTCTTCGCTGCTTTCCAGCGCCAGCAGCTTGTTGGTAGTTGCGTGCGTGGAATCGACGTTAAGTTCTTCGAATGCTTCGATTGCGCTGTCTTTTAATGACATGAGAATGCCCTTCTGTTTGTTGAGTCCTTCATATTATACAAAGTGCCAGCCCGCCTGAGCGTTACATTTCGGTGACAATTGCCCGGCGTGGGTAAAACCCCTTGAAATACGCTGTTTTCCTGCTATTACAGGCGCTATGGTCGATTTATTTTCCGGAAACAAGCAAAATAAGAGCACATCTTATTCTGCCGAAGATATCGAAGTTTTAGAGGGGCTTGAGCCGGTTCGGCGCAGGCCGGGCATGTATATCGGCGGAACCGACGAAACCGCCATGCACCACCTCGTAAACGAAGTGTTCGACAACGCCATGGACGAAGCGGTGGCCGGGTTCGCCACCACCATCGAGCTGGAAATGCGACCTGACAATATCATCGTGGTACGCGATAACGGGCGCGGCATCCCGGTCGATCCGCACCCCAAATTCCCTAAAAAATCGGCGCTCGAAGTCATCCTCACTATGCTCCATTCCGGCGGCAAGTTCGGCGGCAAGGTATATGACACGTCGGGCGGGCTGCACGGCGTGGGCATC
>CAZBUX010000065.1:8041-8744 GCA_964495185.1 uncultured Rickettsiales bacterium
AGTGGAAGTCGTGCGCGACAAGAAAATCTACCGCCAGTCCTATTCGCGCGGCGAGCCTCAGGATAAGCTGAAGCAGGTCGGAACCGACCCCAAGGGGCGCGGCACGACGGTGGCCTTCCGTCCTGACCATAAAATTTTCGGCAAGGCGACATTCAAGCCTGCGAGCCTGTTCAAGCTGGCGCGCTCTAAAGGCTACCTGTTCCGCGGCGTGGAAATTAAGTGGATCTGCGATCCTTCGCTCATTCCTGAAGGCTCGGACGTTCCAGCGGAAGCGCGTATCCATTTCCCCGGCGGGCTTTCGGATTTCCTGACACAACACTTGAACGGCCGCACCTGCGTGACGTCGCAGGCGTTTACCGGTGAGGCGGAGCTTGCCGGAAATATGGGTAAGATCGAATGGGCCATCGACTGGCCGCTCGACGAAGAACCGTATGTCAGCACCTATTGCAATACCATCCCCACTCCCGAAGGCGGCACGCACGAATCGGGCATGCGCTCGGCGCTCACCAAGGGAATCAAGGCCTACGGCGAACTCACCAACAATAAAAAAGTCGTGCAGGCCATGGGCGAGGACGTACTCGGCGGCGCGGTGATGGTGCTGTCGCTGTTCATGCGCGATCCGCAGTTTCAGGGGCAGACCAAGAATAAGCTGGTGAACGTGGAGGCCACCCGTCTGGTGGAAAACGCCATGCGCGACCATTTC
>CAZBUX010000066.1:0-928 GCA_964495185.1 uncultured Rickettsiales bacterium
GCCCTGCACCTTGCCGCCAGGGCCGGACGCATCAAAACCGGCCAGTTAATAGCCTGTCCGGCCCTCGGCGCGGGCCTTACCTGGGGCTGTACGCTGCTAAGATGGTAAAAGCCTTGTACTATGTACTTGAGTTTGCTATTTAAATATATTATAACTAATCATTACCAACTAAAGAGAAGAAGAAAAACATATGAGCAAAACCTTGACCCGCGCCGATTTGAGCGCCACCGTCTATAAGCAGATCGGCCTGTCTTTGCAGGAATGCAACTCGCTTGTCGACTCCGTCATCGAAGAAATTTGCACGAGCCTCGAGCAGGGCACCTCGGTGAAACTGTCTTCGTTCGGCACATTCAATCTCCGCAAGAAAAAACAGCGTATGGGCCGCAACCCCAAGACCGGGGTGGAAGTGCCTATCACGTCGCGCACCGTATTGTCTTTTAACGCGTCGAACTTGCTCAAGGCCAAGGTGAATGGCACCATGGGCGGCAAGAAAGGCTGACCGCGCCCGTTTTTGCTTAGGGAAGCAGTTGCAGGTGCGGCCTACGTCATAGGAGGCCCGTATGCAATTTGATCTTCTGAATACAGATTTGCCGCCCGCGGCCACGAGCGCCGCGCCGGATGTTGCAAGAAAACCGGAAGTCGTATCCACCCGTTCGAGGGACGTTATGACCAGCACGCCACAACCTGCTGCAGACGCCAGCCACGATTCCGCGCACGATGGCGAGGATAAAGCCCCCGGCGCGTTCAAAACCATCAGCGAAGTCGCCGAAATGCTCGATGTGCCGCAGCACGTGCTGCGCTTCTGGGAAAGCCGCTTCTCGCAGATCAGGCCGATGAAATTGTGCGGTGGCCGCCGCTACTACCGCCCGCAGGACGTCGAGATTCTCACCACCATCAAAAACCTCCTCTATAAGCAGGGCTATACGAT
>CAZBUX010000066.1:938-8662 GCA_964495185.1 uncultured Rickettsiales bacterium
TTAAGCACCAGAATCAAAACCAGGGCCCGGCGCCGGTTCCGCCGCAAAACGCCAGCCCGCGCCCCGTGGCCACCGCCATGCCGCCGGTTCCGTCTGTCCGCCCGCCCGTGCAGGTTAAGCAGGGCCTGAGCGATAAACAGCTCAGCCAGCTTGCCGTCATCCGCCAGGAACTGATCGGCCTGCGCGATATTCTCCAACCCTACGTACAGGTAATCGTCCCATGAACTGGTTCTCCCGCCTTATTTCCCGCCTCTTCAACCGCAAAAGCAAATGGGACGAACTGGAATACACCGACAAGCCAAGCACCGCCGGGGATGAGTTCAGGGATAAGAATTCGGTTTAATGCGATTGCCTATTTCGGCAACCCGTCCCACTTCAGCGCCAGCTCGTTGATCTGATCCAGCAGGGAATCCAGCGCTTCGCCGCGTTTGGTGAAGCTGTAGGTCACGCGGGGAGGGATGGTGGCTTCCTGATGGCGGTGGAGGATGCCGGTTTCCTCAAGCATGCGCAGGCGGTCGGTGAGCACCTTGGCGGAGATGTCGGGCATTTGCTTGCGGAGCTGGCCGAAACGCTGCGGGCCATGCGAGCGGATGAGCCAGAGTATATAGGTTGTCCACGGGCCGGTGAGCAGCGTCACCAGCCTTTGCATGGGGCAGCGGATTTTATCGAGTTCACCGGCTTTGCAAGCGTTCATAGTTACCTAAACGAAACTAGTTACTTTAATGTACCTAGTTGATTATAGTTACTATGGCGGTATTTTAAAAGCACTAATTTCGTTTGTTCAACCACACATCAGGAGAAACACCATGAAACTCTATTATTCCCCCGGCGCCTGCTCGCTTGCCCCGCATATCGTGCTCAACGAGGCGGGTTATAAGTTCGAGCTGGAGAAAGTGGATACCAAGACCAAGAAAACCGAATCCGGCAAAGATTTCTGGTCGATCAGCGACAAGGGCTACGTGCCCGCGCTGGCCATCGACAGCGGCGAAGTGATCAGCGAAGGCGTGGCCATCGTGCAATACCTCGCCGACACCAAGCCCGAAAGCGGCCTCGCGCCCAAAGCAGGCACCATGGAGCGCGTGCGCCTCAACGAATGGCTGAACTACATTTCCACTGAGCTACACAAGGGGTTTGCGCCGTTGTGGCACCGGATCAACGATGAAGCCACCGAAGCGGCGAAGAAGAAACTCGCCTCGCGTTTCGAATATTTGGAAAGTAAGCTCAAGGGTAAGGATTTCCTGACCGGCAGCAGCTTTTCGGTCGCCGATGCATATCTGTTTACCGTTCTCAACTGGGCGAAGCCTAACGGTATCGACCTCGGCGAATATCCCGCGATCACCGCGTTCATGAAGCGTGTTGCCGCGCGCCCGAGCGTGCAGAAAGCCTTGGAATCGGAAGGCCTGCTTAAGGCCGCCGCGTAATGCCGGGCCGGACGAAAGCTACGCAAGCGCTCGGCATCCTGCATCCGGTCGTGCAGGGGCCGTTTGGTGGCGGGCTTTCGTCCACCCGTTTGCTGGCGGCGGTGTCGAACGCGGGCGGGCTCGGATCGTTCGGCGCGCATTACATGGATGCGGCGGCGATCGAGTCGCTTGTCGCCGAATGCCGGGCGCTGACGTCAAAGCCGTTCGCCATCAATCTGTGGGTGTCGGATCACGACGGCGACGGGCTTACGCTTTCGACGCAGGCATTTGAACAAAACTACCTGCGCCTGAAACCGTACTTCGATGAGTTGGGTATCGCGAAGCCGTATTATCCCGAATCTTTCGGTGAGCGTTTCGAGACGCAGGTCGAAGGCATACTCAAAGCGCGGCCCCCGGTGTTCAGTTTTGTCTATGGTATTCCCGCGGCTGCGATACTGAGCGAATGCCGCAAGCGCAATATCATTACGATAGGCACGGCCATTACGGTTGAGGAAGCCGTCGCGCTTGACGAGGCTGGGGTGGATATCATCGTCGCTACGGGTTTCGAGGCGGGCGGGCATCGCGTGGCGTTTTTGCGTGCGGCGGAAGATTCTCTGGTCGGTACGCTGGCGCTGGTGCCGCAGGTGGTGGATAATGTCAAAGCGCCGGTGATCGCGGCGGGCGGCATCGCCGATGCGCGCGGTGTGCGTGCGGCGCTGGCGCTGGGCGCAAGCGCCGTGCAGGTCGGCACGGCGTTTCTTGCCTGCGACGAATCGAATATCAGCGAACCCCACCGTGAAAAATTATTTTCCCCTGAAGCGCGCGACACTGCGCTTACCCGCGCCTATACCGGCAGGCTGGCGCGCGGCATCCGCAACCGGATGATGGAGGAGGTGCGGGAATTCGTGCCATACCCCGCGCAAAGCTGGTTTATGGGGCAGATCAAAAAAGCGGCCATCGAGCAAAACCGCCCCGACCTCATGTCGCTGTGGGCGGGGCAATCGGCGGGGCTGCTTAAGCACCGCAGCGCGGGAAAATTGCTTGAAGCGCTGGTGGCGGCTTAACGGCTTTCAGGGGTGTTCAGCACGAAATCGACCAGCCCCGCCATATCGCCAGAAGTCCGGTCGGCCTCGATACCAAGCTCCTCTACCGGCAGGTTGAAACGGTTTACCCAGTAGGTCGTGTAACCGAAACTCTTTGCGCCGTAAGCGTCCCAGCCGCCGAAGGCCGCAAATACGATGTCCTCTTTCCTGAGATTCAGCCGTTCCATGCCCAGCGCGTAGGCCCGTGGATCGGGTTTGTACGTTCCGTTCGTTTCGGTGCTCAGCAACTCGTCGAACAGGTCGGCGATACCTGCGCCCTCGGCGTTGGAGCGCAGCATCTTCTTGCTGAAATTGGCGATGGTGATGATGCGTACGCCGGAAGTCCGGAGCTTGCGCAGTGACTGCGCGGCGTCGGGCCACGGCTTAAGGTTCAGGTAGGCGTTCAGCAGGGTTTCGCGCTTTTCAGGGGAGAGGTCGAGCTTCATGGCCTTGGCGGTGTAGACGAGCGCATCTTCGGTGACTTTGAAGAAATCGGCATGGCGGTTTGTGATGGAACGCAGGAAGCCGTACTCAAATTGCTTGGCCCGCCACATTCTGGTGAACTCGGCGCCTTTCCCCGGAAAGGCGTTTTCGACGACGGGGATTACGGAGTTTGGATCGAAGATAACGAAGTAATCAAACGCGACCGCCTTGAAACGCGGCGCGGGCTGACCCTGCGCGTAAGCGGGAAGGGCGAACAGAATCAGGAAGAGAGCAATCCAAAAACGCTACATCATCGCCTCATGCGACGTCGATTTTACCCATATCCATCATCGCATCGAACGCGCGCTTCGCCACGTCGCCGCCTTTGGCCATCGCCTCGGTCAGCACGCGCGGCGTGATCTGCCACGACAGGCCCCATTTATCCTTGCACCAGCCGCACGCGCTTTCAGTGCCGCCATTGCCTACGATCGCGTTCCAGTAACGGTCGGTTTCCGCCTGATCCTCGGTGGCGATCTGGAAGGAGAACGCCTCGCTGTGTTTGAATACGTCGCCGCCGTTCAGCCCGATGCACGGCACGCCGCACACCGTGAATTCGACGGTCAGCACATCGCCTTTCTTTCCCCCCGGAAAATCGGACGGCGCCCGATGCACCGCGCCGACCGTGCTGTCGGGAAAAGTGCTGGCATAAAAGCGTGCGGCTTCTTCCGCGTCATGATTGTACCAGAGACAGAGCGTGTTCTTTTTCATGTATCTCCTCCTTTACTGGGTTTCGTTGGATAATATATGCGTACATATAAATATTCTATAGCCTGTCATCCCCTCCGGCCTAACGGCGCTCTCCACATGGCTGCGCCACCCGAAGCCCGCAGGGCGTAGGGTGGTGCCCGCGGCCGGAGTCGAACCGGCACGATCTTGCGAACGAGGGATTTTAAGTCTTATGTATCCTGACAAAACACATTGAATTTTAACGGCAATTCTTGGTTCCGAATGTGTATGTGTAAGGAAGTGTGTAAATTTTGAGGGGCAACAGCGCCGTTAATAACAAGGAGTGGTCATTCCTTGTTATTTTTGATAAAATGGAGGTTCCAAGGTTAGTAATGCACAAGGAGGGCTTTCCATGAACCTGTCGCTGTCACCCGAACTCGAAACCTTCATTGAGAATGAGGTCAAAAGCGGATTCTACCGGAGCGCAAGCGAGGTCGTTCGTGCCGGACTTCGACTGTTGAGGGAGAGGCAGGGAGTGCGCTTGCCGGAGTTGCCGGCAACGCGCGAGGAACTCGAAGCGCAGCTATTGGCGAGTATCGAGTCGCTGGAGGACGGCAAAGGCATTGATGGCAAAGACGCCATGAAGAGCTTCCGCAACCGCGTGAAAACGCTCGGCGCGGATGACTAAGTATAGTCTCTCTCCTCAAGCCGAGAATGACCTGTGGGAAATCTGGCGGTTCATCGCCAGAGACAATCCTGCTGCTGCAACAAGAGTGGTCGAAGCCGCCTACAAAACTTTCGGAGTGTTGGCTGCCTCGCCAAAAATAGGCAAAGCCCACCCGGAGCTGGTTTCACCTGAGCATCAAATTCGATCCATGCGAGTGGCAAGCTTCGCGAAGTATCTGATTTTTTACCGGCCAGTTGAGACGGGGATTCAGGTGCTGCGCGTCTATCATGTCGCGCGGGACATCGGGTCACTGCTTAACGGGTAACGCGCTCCCTAATTCGTTCTAAAGTGATTGCACCCACTGAAGCAGAACATCTGGTTCGCGCATTGAAAAGGCGAGCACGCCACTATCGAGCTTCGTTTGTTTGGCCGCCTCTTTCATGGGTATGTCACATGCAACGGCGTCGGCGCAGGTAAGTGCTACGGACAATCGTGAAATGTCCACGAAGTCATTCGCAGTTAGTTTTCTGCCAGTTTTCAGGATGTCCCCTTCGATACGAGAATAGACGAGCGTATTGATGCCAAGAATCGGTATGGCCTCCCAATGGCGATTTAAGATTTTGTCCCGCAGATTGACCAACTCCAGCGACGTGACTCTGCTGTCCGCGAGGAATCGGCCGACCATTGCAGCGCATTCCCAATGTTCGTTTTCTTTTGGAACATCACCACTTTCCCGCAGGCGCTCGACTACCTGGAGCATTAGGTGAACTCGCCCATGCAAAATTTTCTGATACGTTTCCTTCAGTCCGTCCAATGGAGAATGGTCGATGGGTGGATATGATATGCCCTCGATCCGGCTGTTATAGTCTAGTTTGGCTTTCCGATTTACCGAGGCTATGAAATCCAACTCCGGAATGGCCCGCAGTGGTTGAGTTTCCTTGTATGAGTCGAAGCAAAACTGCGGGCGGACCAACGCCAAGGTCTCATAACCCAGAAGCTCGGTGAATTGAAGGAACGCAAAGCCATTTGAGATGCGATTCTGAAATTCAAAGATTTGTTCCCGCTTCGCTTGGGGTAGAAGGCTCGATTCAAATACTGTCTCACCTACATGTGCAGGGCATAGCAGTTTTGACGAATCGACGGCATTGATGATGGCTGTTTTAAGATCGGCAAAGACTGGATCGGCTTTCGAGCTGGATGACATGCTCCGCAGGAAGCACTGATCGAGGCTCAAGACTTTCATACAAAGACAATTGAGGTGCCAATTTTAATTACACAGCATAGTGGTGCTCCCTAAGCAGGGTTGCCGCTTAATACTGTTCCGGGGATTTGGCGAAGGCGATATTGGAGATGGGTAACGGAAGGCCGGAATTCCCGCGCCAATAGTGACTGTCATTGAAAAGCCAGTGATAAAGATTGGCGAACTTTGGCCACGGATGAAGTTTCACTCCGACTCCACCGACCCTATCAGTATCGCGTATGAAGAGAGGCTTCATTGCTTCGACGACTGGTGGAGAAAAGCGCTGCTCACCCGCGACGTACGCCAGGGTCGCAGAAGTAATGAGGTCGGCTGCCTGAAGTAGTCTCGACAGTCGATTGGGCAAGCTCAGCGCAGCCATCAAGATTTTTCCGGGCTTCAAATAGGTGGTTCCTTCTTCAATAGTTTGCAGACACTCAGCAAGGAATTCCTCTTCATCATGATGGTCGCCGCTCAGTCTATCGATAATCATCAATCCATTGCTGCCTTTCTTTGAGAAGAACCAGTCAACGCGTTCAATCATTAGCTTCACGACGTCAATCTCGGATGACGAAGAGGAGCCCTCTGCTTTTTCACAAGTAGAATCCTCTGCGACGAAAACAGCCCTGCAATCATGTTTGGCAAGAACGCCGATCACCGAAGTCTGAAACGATGTTCGTACCTGGTCTACTAGCCCGCTGCGCATCCAATGCTCCTTTCCGGGGGACCATTTGAAAATCGCTCCGGCAGGAAAACCGGTATTCGTGCAAAGCTCGTCCAGCTCTGATTCGATGAGGGGAATTTTATCCGCTTCAGCCACGAGTCCGCCGACGGCAACCATTGCGCCGATCTTCGGCCTCGTGGGATTAGTCTGCCGTGAATCATCGAGGAAGAAGATGTGCATTTGCTACCCTTGTTTTAACCCCAGCTTTTCGCGGACTATGGACTCCGCGTAAGCAACAGCCAGCCCTATCGTCCAACTCATGGTTGGCTGCATGATTTTTTCCTTAACCGCTTTCCAAATCGTATCCTCGCGCATTGCCTGAAGAAAATCATGTCCCGCTGGACGCACACGATGGATAACCACTTTGGGAGGCGTGTCGGCACCATTGAAGTGGACTTTACCTTGGACATAGCCGCCTTCGATCAATTGATGCACATGGTCGGCTAATTCATGGGTGTTGCCGCACAGTTCCCGGAGGTTACTACCGTAAAGCGTTTGACCGGCAGGATGTTTCTCAGCCGCTAGCATTATGTTACGTAAGAGGTCGGGGTCTCTTCGCATGGGAATTGTATCGTCAATCGTTCGCGGCCAGGGAATTCATGGCATTCTTATTCTGAGAGCTGGGTCGAGTCGTTCTCAGGCGGAGATTTGCGTTTCATCGAAGGTGCCGCAGGGTGTTCAACCTCGTCCGCCCAAATCAACGATTCGTCAAAGACTTCGGACAAGAACGGCCATGCATCGACGAGCAGCCATTCGAGTAAATCCTGTTCCGAAAGCCGTTGAAGTTTGTCCGGGAACCAACCCTTTGGCATTTTCGCTTGGCGTTCCCCAAGTGTGCGTGCGATGCGGGAAGCGATTCGGAGCCTTAACGCGAGCCTGGCTGATTGTGATGCTGACAGAGTCGGAAGTGATTGGTTGCGTGCAAGCGCACGGGCCGCCACCTCGATGAGGTCGTCCTCAGATTCTTTTTCAGGAAACGCTCCCGCCCACCAGCAGGTGATAATATCAGGTTCCTTCAACATTTCTGAGTAGCATTCAATGGCGGCATTCTTCTTCCCGCCCGTTAACCGGGTTGCTTCGGCTCGCATCCATTTCTGAATGTCATCCCAATCCAATGGTGTTCGTTTCATGCCTTGAGTAATTGATAAAAAGCGATTCTTCAGCGTTCCACGTCCGGTTCGGGTGGCTCTTTAGAGCGATCCTTTGAGTGCGCTGGCGCAGTCGGGTTCTGTGACTTAACGGCGCGATCTTTTTCCCACTGTTCGCGAACCGTCTGCCGGACGGTTTCAAGCGACTTGTCAGGAGTGGGGTGCTCTTTGGCGAAGCCGTCGCGGATGCGTTCGCCGAGTTTTTGCAGCTTCCTCGCTTTGTCGATGGGTTGGTCGGGCATGGCAGTCAGTGGTTGGCGGCGACGATGGCCTGGGCCTCACCAAGGCAACGTCCTACCTTCATTCTCGCAGTGTCG
>CAZBUX010000067.1:0-1282 GCA_964495185.1 uncultured Rickettsiales bacterium
GCGGTATTTTTCCTCGGCGGTGCGGTAGATTTCGTCGTGGCTGTCTTTACGCACGACGGTCACGTTGGTGGGGATATCGATGACTTCCAGCTTGTAGATGTCGCGGAATTCGCCCGCTTCGGTCATGGCGGTGCCGGTCATGCCTGCGAGCTTGGGGTACATGCGGAACAGGTTCTGGAAGGTGATCGAGGCCAGCGTCTGGTTTTCGTTCTGGATCTTCACATGTTCCTTGGCTTCGAGCGCCTGGTGCAACCCGTCGGAATAGCGGCGGCCTTCCATCATGCGGCCCGTGAACTCGTCGATGATAACGACCTTGTTGTCCTTGACGATGTAATCGACGTCCTTGGCGAAATTTACGTGCGCTTTGAGCGACTGGTTCACATGATGCACGAGGCCGACATTGTCGATGTCGTACAGCGAGGTGCCTTCCTTGAGCAGCCCGGCGGCGATGAGCAGTTCCTCGACGTGGCGCACGCCGGTTTCGGTAAGCGTGACGTTGCGGTGCTTTTCGTCCTTCTCGTAATCTTCCGGCACGAATTGTTTGACCAGCTTGTCGATCTGGTTATAGAGCTCGGAATTATCCTCGGTCGGGCCGGAAATGATAAGCGGCGTGCGCGCTTCGTCGATCAGGATCGAATCCACTTCGTCGACGATGGCGTAGCAGAACGGACGGTGCACCATCGCCTCGCGCACGAATTTCATGTTGTCGCGTAGGTAGTCGAAACCGAGTTCGTTGTTGGTGGCGTAAGTGATGTCGCAGGCGTAAGCGTCCTTGCGCTCCTCGTCGTTCATGCCGTGCACGATGCAGCCGACTTTGAGCCCGAGCGCGCTGTGCAGCCTGCCCATCCATTCCGAGTCGCGTTTGGCGAGGTAATCGTTGACGGTGACGACGTGCACGCCTTTGCCCGGCAACGCGTTGAGATACGCCGCAAGCGTACACACCAGCGTCTTGCCTTCGCCGGTTTTCATCTCGGCGATCATGCCTTTATGCAGCACCATGCCGCCGATGAGCTGCACGTCGAAATGGCGCATGCCGAGCACGCGCCTGCCCGCTTCGCGAACTGTGGCGAAGGCGTCCACCAGAAGCTGGTCGAGCGATTCGCCGCCCGCATGACGTTCGCGCAGCCACGTGGTGCGGCCTTTCAGCTCTTCGTCGGAAAGGCGCTGAAGCTGCGGTTCCAGCGCGTTGATCTGCTGGACTTTACCGCCGAGGGTTTTGACGAACCTGTCGTTGGCGGAACCGAAAATCCGCTTGGCGAAACGTGCGAGCATGCGTGTCGGG
>CAZBUX010000067.1:1292-8583 GCA_964495185.1 uncultured Rickettsiales bacterium
GCATGTGACATAGGGCGTAATGGGCGGCAAGTCAACGGCAACGCTTGCCAATCCTGAAATTATGTGCGATAAACCGGCAAACGCTGTAGTTTTCCCTTAACCCCTCGACATTGCAAGGATAATTCTATGATGACCTCACTGCGCGCCATTTTACTGGCCACCACCGTTTTCGCCGCCCTGCCTGCACTTGCCGCCGAGGACGCAGCCCCCGCAGCCGCAACTCCCGCCGCTGCGCCCGCAACCGCCGCACCTGCCAAGGACTACACCATCATCAAGCTCGGCGCCGAGGAAATCAAGAATTCGGAAGTCATGGATATCTGGAAAGGCCTGTTCCCGGGCGGCGCTTCGCCCGATTTCAACAGCTTCGATGAAAACATCCGCCAGAACGTGCTGCGCGGCCTCGTCTCCGAAAAGCTGATCTACCAGGAAGCGCTGAAATCCGGCGTCGACAAGAGCGACGACGTGAAGAAGCGCATTGCCGCCGTTGAAAAGCAGGTCATCATGCAGAGCTTCATGGAACAGAAAGCCAAGGGCATGGTCACCGACGCGCAGCTCAAAGCCGCTTACGATGAAAAAGTGAAGGCCATGGCCGGACAGGAAGAAGTCAAGGCCCGCCACATCCTCGTGGCCGACGAAGCGGAAGCCAAGAAGCTTTCCGAACAGCTGAAAAAGAAGCCCGCCGATTTCGAAAAAATCGCCAAGGAAAAATCCACCGATAAGGCTTCAGGCGCCAATGGCGGCGACCTCGGCTGGTTCACCAAGGACAAGATGGTTCCGGAATTCGCCAATGCCGCGTATGAGGTGAAGAAGGGCGAAGTCTCCGCCCCCGTCAAATCCGCGTTCGGCTGGCACATCATCAAGGTCGACGACCGCCGTCCGCTTCAGGCGCCTGCTTTCGACGAAATGAAGGAAGCGCTGCGCGGCGAACTCACCAATAAAGCGGTGCAGGGTTACGTCGAAGGCCTGCTCAAGAGCGCCGAAATCAAGTATTACGGCACCGACGGCAAGGAAAAACCCTTCTCGCGCTCGCTGACCCCGCCTGCCGGCATGAGTCCGGCTGCCGGTGGCGCGGCTCCCGCCGAAGCGGCACCCGCAGAGCCTAAGAATTGACATCCAAGCCAACCGTTTCCCCGCTTGCGCCCGACAGCTTCCCGGTACTGCCGCCTATTCGCGGCGTAAGGCTGGCTGCGGGCGAAGCGGGCATCCGCTATAAAGGCCGCAAGGACGTCATGGTCGCCGTCATGGAAGACGGCACGCTCGCGGCGGGCGTGTTCACGCGCTCGCTCACCGCATCGGCTCCCGTGGAATGGTGCAAGCAGATCGCCAGCGAAGGCGACGCGCGCCTGCTCATCGTCAATTCCGGCAATTCCAACGCGTTTACCGGCAAGGCAGGCGTCGAATCGGTGAAGCGCACCGCGCTGGCGCTGGACGGCGACGGCAGCGGCGTCTACATCGCCTCCACCGGCGTCATCGGCGAAAAACTGCCCGACGAAAAAATCACCGCCATCCTTCCCGCGCTTGTCGAGCAGGCAAATGCAAACGCGTGGGACGAAGCCGCCCGCGCCATCATGACCACCGACACCTACCCGAAAATGGCCACGCGCAACGCGCAAATCGCAGGCACGAAAATCACCATCAACGGCATCGCCAAAGGCTCGGGCATGATCGCGCCCGACATGGCTACCATGCTCGCATTTGTTTTCACCGACGCTTATATCCCGCTGCCGGTATTGCAATCGCTGCTTAGCGAAACCAACGCCAAAACGTTCAACTGCATCACCGTGGACGGCGACACCTCGACCTCCGACACGCTGCTGCTATTCGCCACCGGCAAGGCCGAAAACGCCACCGGCGATTACGCCGATTTCAAGCGCGCGCTGCACGAAGTCCTGCACGAGCTGGCGCTGCACGTGGTGAAAGACGGCGAAGGCGCCGAGAAGCTGGTGACCATCACCGTCACGGGCGCGGCAAGCGACACCGCCGCCCGCACCATCGGCATGTCGATCGCCAATTCCCCGCTGGTCAAAACCGCGCTTGCCGCAGGCGATGCCAACTGGGGCCGCATCGTCATGGCGGTGGGCAAAGCCGGTGAAAAAGCCGACCGCGACAGGCTCGCCATCGAAATCGGCGGCGTCACGGTGGCCGAAAAAGGCGAAGCGGCAGCAGATTACCGCGAGTCGCAGATCGAAGCGCACATGAAGGGCCGCGATATCCGCATCAACGTCGATGTCGGCATCGGCAAAGGCAGCGCTACGGTCTATACGTGCGACCTGACGCACCGTTATATCGACATCAACGGCAGCTATCGTTCATGACTATCCTCCTCGTGGTCGCCGCCGCCATCGTCAATGAGCAGGGCGAAGTGCTGCTCGCCCAGCGCCCGCCGGGCAAGCGGCTGGCGGGCAGGTGGGAATTTCCCGGCGGCAAGGTGGAAAAGGAGGAATCGCCCGAAGCGGCGCTTTCGCGTGAACTGCACGAGGAACTTGGTATTACCGTCGATACGAAAGACCTGGAGCCGTTCTGGTTCCTCTCGCATGATTATGTCGCCGAGTTCGGGTTTCACCTGCTGATGCCGGTCTATCTGGTGCGGGCATGGCAGGGCACCCCCCACCCCAAAGAGCATACGGCGCTGGCGTGGAAGCGCCCGGAATCCATGCAGGAATTGCCCCTGATCGAAGCCGATGCCGAGCTGGTGGAACGGCTTGCGAAAACCTTAAAATAAGTTAATATTGCTGGGTATTTCATTTCATTCGGGTACCCCATTCATGCACGACCAGCTCTCCTCCCATCACAGCGGCCGCTTCGCCTCGCAGTATGACTATCCCGTCGGTCTGGGAAGCGAAACCCTGCGCAAAACCGCCATTGTCAGCCCGAACCCCCAGTCGCCGGTCTGGGGTGTTATCGTCACCGCTTCCGAGAAGCAAAACGTTGAAAAGCTGGAAATCGTCATGCGCGGGAAGCACACGCTCGATGCCACGCTGATCGCGCCCGCCGTAACCGACATGCCACTGCAATCACTGAACAAGGCATCGCCCGACGACAATCTCGCCAACCCGCTCAACACCGACGCATGGGTGCGCGCAAGCGTCGCCTGCAGGCATTTCGAGAAGCCGGGCGAAACGCGCTATACGCTCCTGCCGCCCAAGGGCGGCTATACCAACCAGTTCGCCACCGAAGCGGTAGGTGTCGTGGAGAAGCTCGCCCGCGGCAAGCTGCTGACCGGCGACATGGCGCTCGACGCTAAAATCGTCGGTGCGGTGCGCGAGGCCCTGTGGGATCATCCCCGCGTCAAAACCGTCCAACGCCTCGATGAACACCTGTCGCGCTTCAGCGGCTTTAATATGGGCGCAGGCACCGGGTTTTAAGCCGCTTTCGGCTTCGTGCCGGTCATCGTCACCAGTTCGAAAGTAGCGGGCACCTGCCCGTCATTCTCAGTGAAGTAGCGGTGGTAATAATCGAGCGCGCCAAACAGCACCGTGCGCCGCGTGCAGGCTTTCCTGCCGACCATGAGCGTGCTGGTCTCACCCATGTTCCGTAAATCGTAAAGCAGCGTCAGCGGGTCTTTGTACTGCACGGTGATGATATCGCTATCGGCCACCGGCATGGCGAATCCGGCACGCTGCAGCAGGCTTCCCGCCGACTGCACGTCGATAAACGGCGACACGCGCGGCGAGAACCCGCCGGTAGCGTCAGTTTCCGCATGCTCCAGCGATTCGCGCAGTTCGTTCAGCGTCTGGTATCCCGGCAATATGGCCATGAACACGCCGCCGGGTTTCAGGGTTTTGCGGATCTGGATGAGTGTGCCGGGCAGGTCGTTGGTCCAGTGCAGCGAACCCACGCTCATCACGAGGTCGAAGGTGTTATCAGCGAACGGCAGCCATTCCTCGTCGGCCACGACGCGAAGCCCGCGCGCGGCGCGTATCATCGGTAGCGACAAATCGCTCTGCACCAGCTCGCGCACCCCGCCCCTGCCCCGAAGAATCTTATCGAGCACGCCGTGCTGCGAACCGAGGTCGAGCGCCAGCGGAAAAGTGCGGTCGAAGTCGGTGAGCCGTTCGCATAGCCGCTCGCCGACGTCGCGCAGCAGGAAATCGTTGGGCCATCCCGCCGCACGCGCCGCACGGGCACGGTGCAATTTAAGCGTGTTACGGTTAAAGAGCATGTTACTCATGGTGGAAATAATACGCAGATCTGCTATCTGTTTCCAGCATCAAAATGAGACACATCCCATGCTGGCAGCCGCGCTCGATTTTATCTTCCCGCCGCAATGCCTGCGCTGCGACGAGCACGTGCCCGCCCACGGCGCGCTCTGCGTCACCTGCTGGGGCAACGTGCGTTTCATCTCCGATCCCGCCTGCGCCTGCTGCGGCCTGCCGTTCGAATACGATTTCGGCGAGAACGCACTGTGCGGCGAATGCCTGAAGGAACGCCCGCCGTTTTCGCGCGCGCGCGCGGTGTTCTGCTACGACGACCACGGCAAGAACCTCGTCCTCGACCTAAAATACCACGACCAGTTGCAACTCGCCCCCACGCTCGGCGTGTGGCTGGCCAAAGCCGGGCGCGATCTGGCGCTGTCCAGCGACGTCATCGTGCCGGTGCCGCTTTATTACTGGCGTTTCGTGAGCCGCCGTTACAACCAGTCGGCGCTGCTGGCGCAATCGGTATCGCAAAGCTGCGGCGTGCCGTGGCTTGCCGACGGCTTGCTGCGCACCCGGAAGACCGCGCCGCAGGCGGGCCTCACGCGCAACCAGCGGCTGGACAACGTGCGTGGCGCGTTTGCCGTAAACCCGAAACACCTGCACGAAATCAAAGGAAAAAATATCCTGCTTATCGACGACGTCCTGACCACGGGAGCGACCATCGCCCATTGCACGAACACCCTGCTTAAAGCCGGCGCGATGACGGTGAACGTGCTGACGCTGGCGCGGACGGTGTAGCTTACGCCGGAACCGCGACCTGAGCGGAAGCGACCAGCTCAGGAAGCTGCATCTGCGGGTTCTTAGCCTTCCATTGCAGCATACTGTTGAAATAAGCCTGCGCGATGCCGCTGCGCCTGCGGTGGTCGTAGGTGGCAAGCAGGTACAGGACCACGTCGAACGACCGGTAGCAGTCGTGCAGGATGATAGCGGTTTTCAGTATTTCCATATCCGTCCAGCTGTCAGTCGTCGTCAGGTCACGGATGAAGATCGCGTCTGACCACAACAGCTGGCTCATGCCGGTAAATTTCACATTCGGGTCACGCATCGGTATCACCATGCGCGATGCCAACTCATAGAAGCGGTGCAGCTGGAAGCCGCGCTCGCGCATGAAGCGCTCGACGTCGGAAAACAAGGGCTGGCCTTCGTAAAGCGGCAGGAATTCGACTTCAGCTTCCACCACCAGCGCCGTTTTCAGGCGCTCCGTGGCGTTGGTAAGCGCCATCAGTTCCGCGCCCTGGATATCCATTTTCAGGAATTCGACGCCTGCGGTTTCGGCCACGTCGTCGAGCCGCTTGGTATCCACCGTCGCGGTGGACATCACGTAGCCCCACAGCGGAAATCCGTTGAAGAAATTGAGGATTGCGGGATTGGGTTTCAGGAGCGAGCTCATGCCCTGGCAGGCGGTGACGTAGAGCGTGTGCGTACCGCCGTCGCCGATGGCGTAGGGCAGGTAGGTCTCCGTCGGCCCTTTGATTTTATTCAGGCGTTCGAGCGATTCGGCGTTGGGATCAAACCCGATGATATCGGCGTCGCCCGTTTTTACCCATGCGGCGTAATGCGGCGAACCGTCGACCGGGTTGGCGCCGATATCGACGACCTTGATGCGCTCCATGCGCCCCGTCCAGTCCTTGAAAAGCGGGGTATTCTCGAAATCGGCGATGTTAATGTTTCTGCTCATGGGCGATCCTTGTTCGTTGCAGGCGTTCCCAACGCTTACCAGCCAACTGGGCTCACGTCTACAAAACGTGAGTAAGGCAGCAACGAGCAGCTAAATATTAAAATACTTCGCCTGCGGGTGATGCACCACGATGGCGCTCGTCGATTGCTCCGGGTGCAGCTGGAATTCTTCCGAAAGCTCCACGCCGATACGCTCGGCACCAAGCAGCTCCAGCAGCAGTTTCTGGTCCTCAAGCCGCGGCACGGCGGGATAGCCGAACGAATAGCGCGAGCCGCGATAGCCTTGCTTGAGCAGTTTCTTGATGTCGCGGTCGTCCTCGAAACCGAAGCCGAGTTCGGAGCGGATGCGCTTGTGGATGTATTCGGCGAGCGCCTCGGCGGTTTCGACACCGAGACCATGCAGGTACAAATAATCCTGATAGCGGTTGTTGTTGAACCATTCGCGCGCCACGTCGGCGACTTTCTGGCCCGCGGTCACCACCTGCATGCCGAGCACGTCGCGCTCGCCCGCATCGATGTCGCGGAAGAAATCGGTGACACAGATGCCGCCGTCCTTGTCCTGGCGCGGCAGCGAGAAGCGCCCGGTTTCTTTGGTTCCCGATTCGTCGAACAGCACGAGGTCGTTGCCTTCCGCCGCGCATTTGAAATAGCCGTAAGCCGCTTTCGGCTGGAGGATATTCTCGCGCTCGCATTCTTCGAGAAGGCGCTTGAGGATGGGCTTTACTTCGAGATCGACCCATTTCCAGTATTCGTCGAGCGACTTACCCGCTTTTTTGAATCCCCAGTGAAACGTAAACAGCATCTGCTCGTTTAAGTACGGGATCAGCGCCTTGGTCGGCACGTTATCGATGATGCGCGCGCCGAAGAACGGCGGCACCGGCACGGTGGACTGTTTCGCCAGTTCCTGCCGCTTGAGCTTGATTGCCTCGACTTCCATCGGGCGCATTTCGCGGCCGATCAGGTTCTGCCCGGCCACTTCGTTTTGCGACCAGCGCTGCTTGGCCTTGGTATTCACCGGCCGGTTATGCTTGCGCTTTTTGACTTCTTCAAGATGCGCGTCGAATTCGCCGGAAGCAAGCTTGTTCATGAGATCAAGCCCGTCGAACGCGTCCTGCGCATAGGCCACGCGCCCCGAGCCGTAAGCGTCCACGCAGTCCTCTTCCACATAAGCGCGCGTGAGCGCAGCGCCGCCGAGCAGCACCGGCAGATCATAGCCCGCCTGTGTCAGTTCATGCAGGTTTTCGCGCATGACGACGGTGGATTTCACGAGCAGTCCCGAAAGCCCCACCGCGTCGGGCTTGTTTTCCTGAATGGCGGTGATGATGTTGGAAATCGGCTGCTTGATGCCGAGATTGATGACCTTGTAGCCGTTATTGGTGAGGATGATATCGACGAGGTTCTTGCCGATGTCGTGC
>CAZBUX010000068.1:0-8470 GCA_964495185.1 uncultured Rickettsiales bacterium
CAATTTCCTTGACGGGTACGGGCTGCGCTGGAACGTTTCGGAGCGGGTGCAGACTTTACCCTCCCGCCGTCCGCACGGCCTGAAAGACCGCATCAAGAAAATGCTGCGGCGATTCGGCCTTTACGACCATTCCAAATCGCTGGTGTTTCTTTATGTCATATTGCAGCGCTCGCTTACGCATTATGAAGTGTGGCGCAGCCGCAAGGACGCTTTCGACATTATCACCCTGAAGGATATTGATACGCTTCTCTTCGGCGCGCTGACTAAACTGCAGCATCCCTGCCGCCTGATCTATAATTGCTATGAGTTCTCGCCGCACAGCATGCCGCAATCGCCGGCGTGGCTGTCGGGATTGCTCGCGGCGTTCGAGGGCGGTCTTATCGGTTGCGCCGATACTATCATCACCGTTACGCCCTCGATGGCGGATCATATCCGCGACACCTACGGCCTGAAACAGAACGTGGAATGGATCCCCAATGTCGACGTGCTGCCTAAACAGACGCTTGCACATTCCGTTTCGCAGCGCCATCTCTACAACCGGGCGCAGGGCCGGACGATTTTCTTCTATCAGGGCAGCTTTTCGCCGGAACGGGGCATCGAGGAACTGATCGCCGCGTGGCAGTATGTCGATACTTCCCGGGCGGCGTTGTTCCTGCGCGGGCCGCAGAATATCGACCGTGAGTCCTGTATGCGCCTGGCGCAAAACTACGGCCTGCTCGACTCCTCGATTTATTTTCTCCCCGCCCCGGTTTCGATCAAGGAGACGCTGGAAGACAGTCTCGCCTATATCGAAGGCGTTGACGTCTGCTTCATCCTGTATGACGACGCCAGCGTCAACAATCGTCATGCCTGCCCGCGCAAGCTCAGCCACTTCCTGCTGGCGGGAAAAATGATCGTCAGCACCCCGCTTACCTATGTCCGTTCCGTGCTGGAGGAGGCGCAGTGCGGCTTCGCCTTGCCGGGACTTTCGCCGGAAGATATAGCGCAGGGCGTGGCCCGTTGCCTTAGCGACCCGGCGCTGGTCGCGCGCAGCAAGCAGCAGGCGAAAAACTATTCCCAGAGTCATTTCCACTGGGGCTGCTTCGAAGAGAAATACCTGCGCGTGGCGCTTGGCGATGCGCCCATCCCCGCTGCAGCGGGGATTTATGGTGACACCCAAAGGCAGATTGTATAAAAAGCACCCGCCTCTTTAATTATTTCTATAAATACCAAGCTTGGGAGACGGTTGGATGCGTATTCTGATGGGTGCTGTTTATCTCGGTCTGCTGTTCCTTTCCGGGGCGGCGGCGCTGACGTATCAGGTGGTGTGGCAGCGCATACTCAGCCAGGAAATCGGTATCGACAACAGTGCGGTCGCCATCGTGGTGGCTGTGTTCATGACCGGGCTCGGTTTCGGTTCGCTGTATGCCGGGCGTTTTGTCCGCCGCTATCCCCTGTGGCTGCCCGTTATCTACGCCCTGCTGGAAGCGGGTATCGCGCTTTACGGTTATTTCTCCGACCCGATCCTCCGTGCAGGGAATCAGTGGCTGGCAACGCAGGCCACCCCCAGCCTAGCGCTGGATTTCGTGCTTAACATGCTCCTTCTGCTGCCGCCGGTGTTCCTTATGGGGATGTCCACTCCGGTGATCATGGATATGGTCAAGCGTTCGCTGGATCGTCTGGGCGGACTTATCGGCGTGTTCTACGGCATGAACGTGCTGGGCGCGGCCATCGGTTCGCTGGTCTGTGGGCTGTATATGATCGAAACCTACGGCCTGCGCGAAACCTCGCATAAAGCGGCGCTGATCAACGCGCTCATCGCGTTGCTGGCGCTGATGATCGCGCCTATCTGGTACCGGCAGCGTAAAGTCCGGCCAGCGCAGACGGACGCTCCCCCGGCGCCGATCGGCAAGCGGTATATTTACGCTTCGCTCTGTTTCGGGTTCTCGACGCTTGCCACCCAGATGATCCTGTTTCGGGTGATGTTCTATCTCTACACGCCGATACCGACGCTTTTCCCTGTCATTCTCGCGCTTTATCTCGGCATGATGGCGCTCGGCGAGTACGTCGTAGGCAAGCTGTGCGACCGTATCCAGAATCCAGTGACGCTGCAGAGGCTGTCTTACGTCCTGCTGCTGGGCACGATCGTCTCGTTCATGTGGTTCTTCTCGATACCGGTAAGCCTGCTGGCGCGCCCGGACTTTATCTATGACACGACATCGTGGCGCTATATCGCCACGGCTATGGTCCCCGTGGCGTTCCTGTCGGGCTACCTGCCGTTGCTGCTCAAGATCATCACCCGTAATATCGGTGATGTCGGCGCGAATTTCGGGTTTATCCTCGGCATCTCCACGCTTGGCAACGTTTTCGGCGTTTTCATTATGTCACTACTACTGCTTGGCGTTATCGGCACGTTCGGTAGCCTTATCGTGGTGCTGCTCGTCGTGCTGGCGGGTTGCGTACTGATCAACGACGACGCCTATGCCGTCGCTAAAGCCGCCTTCAAAACGGGCGGCAGGGCAGGGGCCGCGCAAGCGGCGCGGGCATGGGTCGCCCAGCCGTGGCTGGTAGCGTTGAGCGCCGCCCTGCTGGTTGCCACCGTGGCCATGCCGTATAAGTTTTACCGGCAGCTCTGGCCGGGCTATGGCAACATTGGCTACATCGAAGGCAGGACAGGTATTGTCACCGCCGTGCCTTACATCGGTAAGGAAGATAAATATGTGTGGTTGTTCAATTCGCGCGTCCACGCCGCGCGTGCCAACCTCATCGAACCCGATCCGATTTCCACCTGGGCGCTCACCCGCCTGATGGCGCTCGACCCGCAATGGCGCCCGCAGAAGGTAATGCAGATCGGCCTTGGCGAGGGCATCTTCCATTATGCCATGAAGGAGCTGCCGTTCATGGAGCGGGTGGACGTGGTCGAAATTTCCTCCGAGGTCATCCGGGCCTGGGAAAAATATACCAAACCCAAGGCATTGGCGGCATCGTTCCACCACCCGAAGGTCAACCTCGCAGTCATGGACGGGCGGCGTTTCCTGCGCCGGGCGGTGGCCGCGGGCGAGAAATACGACATGATCCAGATCGGCGTGCAGCGCGCTGACGCCAGCGGCGCGTCCAACATCTATACTACCGAAATGTTCGCGCTGGCCAAACAGGCGCTTAAACCCGGCGGTTACCTTGTACTGATCGGCTATACCGGGCTGGCGCGCACGTCGCTGGAGAATTTCAACAGCGTATTCTGGCTCGATCAGGAGGGAAAAGGCTGGATTTACGCCACGGACAAGACCTTCGAGGATATGCCTGATAAACTCGACCGGAAGATCGATCCGTGGCTGGGTAAGCTCTACACGGCCATGAGCGTGAAGGATATGCCGCTCAGCGAAGCGTCCCTCGCCGCCATGAAGCGTCCTGTGAGCTATCGTGGGTTTACACTTTATCTGTTTGATAAAGAATGGCTTAAGGCTAATTACAGCGTCAATACCGACGACCGCCTCATCTATGAATACGATTTGCTTGCGAAACGCAGCAAAGACTTTAAGAATCAGGTGGCGTATTTTGGCGAAATCACCTACCCGTCGCGCAAGGTCGAGGTCAGGGTATCCGATAGTATGCAGCCGGGTATCGTGCCGAAGGCGTATCCGGAACTTTTAGGCAAGGAAACCATCAGGTAATACCATGAGCCAGTCACAACTGAAACGCAAAGAAGCCGAACCAGCGCCGCGTCCGTTTACCGGCGTGCTGCCATTCATTGACCTGCAGGCGCAGTACGCACCGATTGCCCAGAAAGTGCAGCAGCGCATTCACGCAGTGCTGGAGCATGGCGGTTACATCATGGGCCCGGAAATTGCCGAGCTGGAAGACAAGCTCGCCGCCTACACGGGCGCGAAGCATGTGGTGAGTTGTTCCAGCGGCACTGATGCGCTGTGGCTGCCGCTTCTGGCGCTTGGCATCGGTGCGGGCGATGCGGTGTTCGTGCCGTCCTTTACCTTTACCGCCACCGCTGAAGCCGTGGCGCTTACGGGGGCGACGCCGGTATTCGTCGATGTTGAGCCGGACAGTTTCAATATGTGCCCGCAGAGCCTTGAACGTGCGGTCGCCGCCATCGGTAAAAATCCGGAGCTAACGGCGCGGGCCATCATCGCTGTCGACCTTTTCGGACTGCCCGCCGATTACGATAAGATCGGCGCGATTGCGTCAGCAAGCAATCTCAAGGTCATGGCCGATTCGGCGCAGAGTTTCGGCGGCAGCAGGAACGGCAGGAAAGTCGGCTGCCTCGCGCCCATCACCGCCACCAGCTTTTTCCCTGCCAAGCCGCTGGGTTGCTACGGCGACGGCGGCGCGATCTTCGTGGACGACGCTGAATTCGCCGAAATCCTGCGTTCTATACGCATCCATGGCCGCGGCATGGGCGGAAAATACGATAACGTGCGCATCGGCACCAACGCCCGCCTCGATACGATGCAGGCCGCCGTGCTTTTGGAAAAACTCGCTATCTTTCCTGCCGAGATGGAGATGCGCCAGAAAGTCGCGGCCAATTACAGCCGCCAGCTGAAAGACGTAGCGCAGGTTCCGGCGATCGCCGACGGCGCCGTTTCCGCATGGGCGCAGTACACGCTGCTTTCCGACAAGCGCGATGCAATCATAGCTACGCTTAAAAATGACGGCGTACCGGTGCAGGTCTATTATCCCAAGCCTCTGCACGTGCAGGCGCCTTACGCACATTATCCGAAAGACCCGAAGGGGCTTCCCGTCACTGAGGCGCTCGCGGGCAAGGTGTTCAGCCTGCCGATGCATCCGTACCTCGCGCAGGACGTGCAGCAATATATCATCGATCGTTTGAAAGAGGCGGTTTCCAATGGATAACATCCTGACCTATCCGTTGCTGAAAACCTTTTTCGCCGGTAAGCGTGTAGCCATCACGGGCGCCGCCGGCACCATCGGGCAGGAGCTGATACGCCAGCTGCTCAAGCTGGAAGTGTCGGCGATCATCGCGCTCGATAACAACGAAAATTCGATGTTCTACCTTACCGAGAAATACCGCGATGAGCCGCGTATGCACGGTTTCGTATGCGATATACGCGAGCTGGTCAGCCTGCGCCGTTTTTTCGAGGGCTGTGACTATATTTTCCACACTGCCGCCCTCAAGCACGTGCCGTCCTGCGAGCGCAGCCCGCTGGAGGCGGTGGAAACCAACATACGCGGCACCAGCAACGTCGTGCAGGCGGCCATTGACGTGCGCGCCAAGAAAGTATTGTTCACCTCCACCGACAAAGCCGTCAACCCTACCAACGTCATGGGCACGTCGAAACTCATGGCCGAGCGCATCGTCACTTCGGCAAGCGCGCTCTGCCACGACCATCAGGACATCGTCTTCGCTTCGTCGCGCTTCGGCAACGTGCTTGGCTCTGCCGGATCGGTCGTGCCACTTTTCATCGACCAGATCAAAAACGGCGGGCCGCTCAACCTCACCGATCCGCGCATGATCCGCTTCGTCATGAGCATACGCAGCTCGATTCAGCTCATGCTGGAGACCATGCGCCAGTTCAACGGCGGCGAAATCTTCGTGATGAAAATGCCGGTGCTGAACCTGCTCGACCTCGCCCAGTGCATGATCGACGCCATCGCGCCCGTCTACGGTTACCAGCCGCGCGAAATCCACATCAACACGCTTGGGCCGCGCCCCGGCGAGAAACTCTACGAGGAAATCACCACCGACGAGGAGGTCGCGCGCACATTAGAGATCAAGGATTTCCTTGTCATTCTTCCGGCGTTCCGTAACAAGTTCCGCGATCTCAACTACCAGTATGAAGGCGGGCACCGTCCGGTCGACCGGCATTACAAGCCGGAAGCACAACCGTTGATGACGAAAAAAGAAATCCTGTCGATGTTGATGGAAGAAGGCGTGCTCCCCAGCGAGTTGCGCCGCGATATCCGCCAGATGTCGCCGGAGAAAATTGAAATAAGCAAAGCAGAGCTGCTGAGCGCATAGAGGATAAAAATGAGCGATAACGAGATTGGCATTATCACCGGTACGCGCCCCGGTATCATCATGATGGCGCCGGTGGTGAAAGAGTTGCAGCGACGCGGCCACCCGTTTTTCGTCATCCACAGTTCGCAGCATTATTCGCCCAACATGGACTCGATGTTTTTCTCCGACCTCGACCTGCCGCAGCCCGATTACCGGCTCGAAGGCATTCAGGAACATAAGACCCACGGCGCGCAAACGGGTGCGATGCTGGCGGGCATCGAGCGTATCCTCATTGAGCGCAGGCCGGCGGTGATGCTGGTGTACGGCGATACCAACAGCAATCTTTCCGCAGCGCTGGCCGCGCGCAAGCTGCATATCCCCATCGCGCATGTCGAGGCGGGCGAGCGCGGATACGACTGGAATAAACCCGAAGAGCACAACCGCAAGATGATCGACGTCATCTCGGAATACCTGCTCGTCACCGGCGAAAAAGCCAAAGGCTACCTGCTTAAGGAAGGCATCCCGGAATCGCGCATTTTCGTTACCGGAAATCCCATCGTCGACGTTGCCGTGAAGGGCATGGAACGGGCGAAGAAAGAATCGAAGATTCTTGAGACGCTGAACCTTGCGCCCGGCAATTACGGCCTCATCACCCTGCACCGCGAGGAAAATACCGAATACAAGGAAAAGCTGGTGGCGGCGCTGGAAGGCGCTTCGCAGGCGGCGGTCAATATTGGCATGGACGAGGTGATTTTCCTCGCCCATCCGCGCACACAGGACCGCATCCGCCGCTACGGCCTCGAAGACTGGCTGAAGGCGCTGCCCGCTATCCGCGTCATCGAGCCGCTGGCCTATCTCGATTTCATGAAGCTGCTTTCCGGCGCGCGCCTCGCCTTTACCGATTCCGGCGGTATCTCGCAGGAAACGGTGATTCACGGCATACCCGCCGTCATACTTGTCGAGCGTACGGAATGGATCGAGGGCATCGAGCTTGGCGCGCATGTGCTGGCCGGTTGCCACAAAGATAAGATCATCGCCGGCGCCGAACTCCTGAAAGACCGGAGAGGACAGGACTGGGGCTGGCCTTTCGGCAAGCCGAGCTGCAGCGCCCGCATCTGCGACGTGCTGATCGACCGCGCCGTCGGCGCACACAAGAAACATGCAGCCTGAGCAGAACACCGTAAAAGCCGTAACGGCGCCTGAGAGCTGTGTGATCGACGCTGGCGCTACTATCGGTTATGCCGACGGAAAAATTGCTGCCGCTGCCGTTTCGCTTGGCGAACATGCGCGTATTCGTAGCGGCACGATCATTTATGCCGACGTTGCAATCGGCAATCATTTTCAGTGCGGCCATCACGTCATGATCCGCGCGAAGACAACAATCGGCAACCATGTCACGGTCGGTACGCAGACGGTCATCGAAGGCCAGGTGGAGATCGGCGATTTTGTGAAGATCGAATCGCAGTGTTTCATCCCCACACATGTCAAAATTGGCTCTCGCGTATTTCTTGGGCCGGGCGTGGTACTCACCAACGACCGCTATCCCCTGCGCCAGCGCGAGAATTATAAGCCCGAAAACATGACTATCGAAGATAACGTCACCGTTGGCGCCCGCGTCGTGGTATGCCCGGGGGTGACCATAGGCGAAGGTAGTTTCATCGCCGCCGGCGCCGTGGTGACGCGCGACGTGCCGCCGCGCAGCTTCGTCAAGGGCGTGCCGGGCGTAATTTCACCGCTCCCTGAGAAACTTAATGAAAATAACACAGCCCTGTCGTGGAAAAAATATATAGGCGCATATGATAAACGCAGCGCGTAACCCCTTCAGCCTGATATTTTCACACCGGGGTTACCTGTTGAGCAAAACCCTGCTCGACCTGCGCATCCGCTATAAAAAGACGCTGATCGGCACCGGCTGGGTGTTCGTCACGCCGCTCTTTTTCCTCGCGCTTTATTCGCTGGTGCAGATATACATCCACGGCGTGCAGCCGAAGGGAATGGAGCCGGAGCAGTTCGTGCTGATGATGTTTTGCGGTCTTATGTGCATTATCGGCGTCTCGGAATCGCTGTGCAACAGTTCCGAGGCGTTTGCCGCTAACAAGGGGCTCTTGCTCAACAGCTTCGTCGCGCCTGAGATACTGGTGGCGCAAAGCACGGTGCTGGGTTTCCTCAACTGCCTGCTGGGGATCGGCATGGCGATGGTGCTTGCGGTAGTGCTCGGATATGCCAGCCCCTACTTGCTGCTTGCGCCGTTCGTGCTGCTTATGCAGGGGCTGTTCCTGATCGGCCTGGGCTGGATATTTTCTATCCTCACCCTGCTCATCAAGGATTTACAATTTCTGCTTCGCTTTCTCACGATGGCGCTGCTCATCGTCAGCCCGATTGCCTACACGCGCGAAATGGTGCCCGCCAAGCTCGCTTTCCTTATTTACCTGAACCCGGTATCGTACTTCATCCTTGCCTATCAGGACTGCGTTATCCTCGGCCAGATGCCGCCGTGGCCGATACTGGAGGGCGTGGTAGGCA
>CAZBUX010000069.1:0-8448 GCA_964495185.1 uncultured Rickettsiales bacterium
GTCGTGCAGGAGCATAAATATTATCTACAAACCAAATGGCGTGTGGCATTGGCATGTATCGGGATGTTGCTGTTTGTCGTGTTTATGGGGATGGCATATTCAATAAGCTATGACGTTTTTAATTATCATCCCTTTACGTCTGTGACGTCGAATCCACTTTTTCTTTCGGTCGTATTGGCCGGGGTATATGTGATAGTGGCTGCATTTATTATTGCTCCTCTATTTAAGCCTCATGTTCTTTTGAAGGATGACATGATCGTATTGCCGAATATCATCATGACGCCGTATTACAGAGGAGTGACTGCTTATACGCGTTTCCTACGATACGATGATATAAGCCATGTTACGGAAAGCAAGGTGTTCGGTATCATCAATAAATCCTATCATAGCCGTTCACAGCAGACGGAGCGGCCTTGGTGGGGTATTGGTGGTGCGTATCCTCTCGCAAAAACGCTCGTTATTGGAGATTATATCAAGAACGCTAATGATTGTTTCGACCGAATTGCTAATAAAATGAAAGCTTCCGCATGAAACACATCGCAGTACTCATGGGCGGCTGGTCGGCGGAGCGGGAAGTGTCGCTTTCGAGCGGGGCGGCGTGCGCAAAAGCTTTGGAAGCCAATGGTTATAAGGTGACTTCCATCGATATGAAGCGCGACATCGCCGAGGTGCTGGCGAAGGTGAAGCCCGACGTGGTGTTTAACGCGCTGCACGGGCAGTACGGCGAGGACGGCTGCGTGCAGGGGCTTCTGGAGCTGATGCAGATTCCTTATACGCATTCGGGCGTGATGGCGTCGGCACTCGCCATGGATAAGCCTATGGCCAAGCAGGTATTTGCGGCGGCGGGACTGAAATGCCCGAAGGGCATGGTGGTTTCCCGCGAGGCGATGCTTAAGGGCGACCCGATGAAGCGGCCCTATGTGGTGAAGCCCTCCAACGAAGGGTCGAGCGTGGGCGTGAAGCTGGTGTTCGAGAACGATAATTTCTTCTTCACGGCAGAAAACTGGAGCTACGGCGATTCGGTGCTGGTGGAGGAGTATATTCCGGGCCGCGAGATCACCGTGGCGGTCTTAAACGACAAAGCCATCGGCGCCACCGAAATCCGCCCGAAAAGCGGGTTTTACGACTACGCCAACAAATATACCGACGGCAAGACCGAGCATCTCTGCCCGGCGCCGCTGCCGAAAGACAAATACAACGAAGCGATGGAGATCGCGCTTAAAGCCCACCGCGCGCTCGGCTGCCGCGGGCTCACCCGCGCCGATTTCCGCTTCGACGACCGTTCCGGGAGCGGAACATTCTACCTGCTCGAAGTCAATACCCAGCCGGGGATGACGGCGCTGTCGCTCTCGCCCGAAATTGCCGCGCATGCGGGTATCGGCTTTAACCAGTTGGTAAAGATATTGGTAGAGAATGCGAAGCTGGGGGGATAGCGCGCAACATGGCCCGTAAAAACGACGAACTCACACAACGCCAACGCCAGTCGCAACGCATCATGCGTGAAAAGGCGGCAGCGAAGAAGCGCCGGGAAATCTTCCGGAAAGGCCAGTATATCGCGCTGGCCGCGCTTGGGGTGACGCTGGTGGGCGGCGGATTCTGGCTGTGGAAAACCAACACGCCGTCGCGCGTGGCGCAGTCGGTGGCCGACGGGGCGTACGGGCTTACGGCCAAGGCCGGTTTTTCGGTGCGCACGCTTTATCTCGAGGGCCGTTCGCGTACGGCCATGAAGGAAATACAGAAAGCCCTCGATTTCAAAAAAGGCAGCCCCATCCTGCGCGTGAGCCTCGATGAGACGCGCGAGCGGCTCGAGGCCATCGAAAGCATCCAGCATGCTGCCGTCGAGCGCGAGTTGCCGGGCACCTTATACGTGCGCATCGTTGAGCGCCAGCCGGTGGCGATATGGCAGAACAACGGAAAAATGTCGCTGGTGGACGATAACGGCGTGGTGATGAACGACGTCGAGCCGGGGCCGTATAGCCGCCTGCCGCTCATCGTCGGCGCCGAAGCGCCGAAGCATGTTGCTGAATTACTGACGATTCTTTCCGCCGAGCCGGAACTGGCGAAGCGTTTCGCCTCCGCGATCTATGTCGGCGAGCGGCGCTGGAATATCCGCCTTGAGAGTGGGCTGGAAATCAGGCTGCCGGAGGAAAATCCCCTCGGCGCCTGGCGGCAGCTGGCAGAGCTGCAGACAAAGCAGAAGCTTCTCGACCGCGACGTGAAAATGATTGACATGCGCGTCGCAGGCCGCTTGTTTATGAAGGTCGCTCCGGAGGATATGCCGGATAAGGCGGTAGGCGCGAAGGAAACGTAATCCCGGTTTCCCTTCCGCCCGGGGAGGGATTAAGTGATTTTGCCTAACTCTTGCATTGTATTGACGCACGTGTTCCGCTAATAAAAAACTATGGCAAAAAAGCAAAACGGTTCCCGTAAAAACAACGCCACGCACATCGCGGTCATCGATGTCGGAACGTCGAAGATTGCGTGCTTCATCGCGCAGGTCGATTCGGCGGGTGAAATAAAAATCACCGGCATCGGGCACCAGCTTTCCAAGGGCATCCGCTCGGGCATCATCACCGATTTCGCCGAGGCCGAAGCGTCGATCGTTTCCGCCGTCCATGCCGCCGAGCAGATGGCGGGAGAGACGGTCGAAAACATCATGGTCAGCCTGTCGGGCGGCAACCTCATCTCGCGCAACGTTACCGTGGAAATGACGCTGCTGGGCGAAGAAGTCACCGACCGCGACATCATGGACATCATCGAGCAGGGGCGCGCCTCGATCACCCATAACGAAAGCGACATCATCCACTGCGTGCCGGTGTCGTATTACCTCGACGGCGCGCGCGGTATCGTCGATCCGCGCAAGATGTACGGCAAAAAACTGGGCGCCGACCTGCACGTGATCACCGGGCTTCCCAGCGTGACGCGCAACCTGTCGCACTGCGTCGGGCGCTGCCACCTGAACGTGGGCGAATACATCGCGAGCCCTTACGCATCCGGGCTTTCCTGCCTTGAGGAAGATGAAAAGCAGCTCGGCGTCACCGTGATCGACATGGGCGGCGGTGTGACCAGTTTTGCCGTGTTCGCGGGCGGAAAAAACATATTCACCGACGCGATTCCCATCGGCGGCATGCACGTGACCAACGATATCGCGCGCGGGCTTTCGACCAGCCTGACCAACGCCGAACGCTTAAAAACCATGCATGGCAGCGCCATCGCCTCGGCGCGCGACGACCAGGTGATGATCGAAGTGCCGCCGCTTGGCGAAGAAGACGCCGACGAATCCAACACCATGCCGCGCTCGATGCTGGTGGGCGTCATCCGTCCGCGCATCGAGGAAGTATTCGAAATGATCCGCAGCAAGATCGAGCTGGGCGGCGCGTCCGCCCATGCCGGCAAGCGCGTGGTGCTGACAGGCGGCGCCAGCCAGCTGCTCGGCGTACGCGAAATGGCCACGAACATACTGGGCAAGCAGGTGCGCCTCGGCCGCCCGCGCGCGCTGCCGGGACTTGCCGAGGCCGTGAGCGGTCCGGCCTTCGCCACGGCGCTTGGCATGCTGGAATATGTCGTGAAAAAGCCGATGGAAGAACAGATGTTCGACGACTATCGCCATCGCGGCGGGCTCACTTCGGGTTTCGAGAAAGTGGTGAGCTGGTTTAAGGAGAATTTTTAAGCATGTGTAATTTTCCTCGTAAGCGTTTTACCCTAAACAGCCCGCTACCCGCTGGAGAGGTGCTGAGCAGGCTCGCAACGGCGCTTGCGTCAAAAGAAGGCAAATTGCACGGTGCCGTGACAGGTGAAAGCTTCGCCATGGCCAATGACAGCAAGCTTCCCGCGCGCGTGACCGGCACGGTAAAATCCGCAGGCGCAGGCAGCATCCTTGAAGTACAGGTGGTGCAGGACGGCAAGCTTTCGCTCGGCGAAATTGCACTGCTCGTGGTGCTGCTTGCGATTTTTCATACGATGTTCCCGCAGATCGTGGGTAACGTCGCCGATACGCTGATCATCAGCGCGCTGGCGATCGGGCTGTATGCCTCGTGTTTCTTTTCGGAAGCGGATCAGGCGTATGGCTTCCTGCACCGCGTCGCAGGCGTGATCGAAACGCAGGGCGAAGCGTAATTTTTTTGGCCCGCCCCACAAAATCTAGTGGTTTTTTTAGAAGAATTGGTCAATATATGACCTGTAATGAAACTCTTGGGGGTAGCTCATGACCATCAACCTGCATCTTCCGGTGAAAAGCGAACAGCTTCGTCCCACAATTACCGTGGTCGGCGTGGGCGGGGCAGGCGGCAACGCCGTCAATAACATGATCGCCTCCAACCTCGAGGGCGTGAACTTCGTGGTCGCAAATACCGACGCGCAGGCGCTCGATCATTCGCTCACTGAACGCACCATCCAGCTCGGCGCAGGCCTTACCAAAGGCCTCGGCGCGGGCGCTAACCCGGAAGTGGGACGCGCTGCTGCGGAAGAAGCGCGCGAAGAAATCTCGGCCTATATCGAAGGCTCAAACATGGTGTTCATCACCGCCGGCATGGGCGGCGGCACGGGCACGGGCGCTGCGGCGGTCGTGGCGCGCATCGCCAAGGAGCAGGGCATCCTCACCGTAGGCGTCGTCACCAAACCGTTCCAGTTCGAAGGCACGCACCGCATGCGCCTCGCTGAAGCGGGCCTCAAGGAATTGCAGGATTACGTCGATACCCTCATCATCATCCCCAACCAGAACCTCTTCCGCGTCGCCAATGAGCGCACCACGTTCGCCGACGCCTTTAAAATGGCCGACGAAGTGCTGCATTCCGGCGTTCGCGGCGTCACCGACCTTATGGTCAAACCCGGCCTGATCAATCTCGATTTCGCCGATATCCGCACCGTCATGCGCGAAATGGGCAAGGCGATGATGGGCACCGGCGAAGCCACCGGTGACCGCCGCGCCATCGAAGCCGCCGAGGCCGCGATTTCCAACCCGCTCCTCGACGACGTATCGCTGAAAGGCGCCCGCGCCCTGCTGATCAACATCACCGGCGGCAACGACATGACGCTGTTCGAAGTCGACGAAGCCGCCAACCGCGTGCGCGAGGAAGTCGATCCGGAAGCCAACATCATTTTCGGTTCTACGTTCAACGACGGCATGGAAGGCCGCATGCGCGTGTCGGTGGTCGCCACCGGCATCGATTCCGTGGCGCAGGTAAACCCTAACAGCCAGAAATCGTCGCTTGGCGAAAAGAAACCCTTCGCCTACGCGCCCGTCGCAGCGCCGAAACCGGCCGCCACCGTGGTCACCCCGGTCGCCGCGCGCGTGCAGAATTTTGAACCGTCCCGCCCGGCGTTCGCCCCGCAGGAAACGTCCGCACCGGCTGCGCCCGTGCGCCCTGCCGTCGAGCAACGCGCCGGCGGCGCCGTGCGTATCGAGAAGCCGCAGGAAATGACCGCGCCCGCGCAGCAGCAGCTGGCGGAAGAAGCGCCCGCCCGCCGGGAATATGCTTATGAGGAAGCCGCCGCGCCCGCACAGCAGCAACAACAGGAAGCTGTCATTCCGTATTACCAGCCGCAGCAGCAACAGCAGCAGTCGCAGTACCAGCAGCCCCAGCGCGAGCAGGCGGCTGCCGCGCCAGAGTATTATGAGGAAACCGAAGCACGCGGCATGACGGCGGCGGCCATTTCGCCGCGCCGCGAATACCGCGAGCAGCCTTTGCGCGATGACAGTGCCGCGCGCGGCTTCTTCCAGCGCATGGCTGACGTGGGTCGGGCGCTTTCTTCCGGTGGACGCGCTGAAGCCAGCGAACGCGTGCATGTCGTGCAGAAAACGCAAAGCCCCGAAGGCGGCGAGCGCACGCAGCAGAAACAGGCTGCCGGTGAAGACCAGTACCTCGATATCCCGGCTTTCCTGCGCAGGCAGGCTAACTAGCCGTTGCCGGTAGCCTGTTGCTCGCAGGGAAAAACAGGTATGCACGGGCAACGTTCCTTTCCCCTCTGGCTTTCCCGCCAGCGCTGGCTTCCATATAAAACCCGCCGCTCGGTGCTTAAAAAACTGCATCCCGCCATGCTGCGGGATTATGCGTTCGAGACGGAATATTTCGGACTGAAATTCCGTGGGAATATCGTCAACTATATCGACCGTCTGGTGTATTTCTGCGGCGGTCATGAGAAATACATGCTGCATATGCTGCGTGATTATGCGGCAAGCCTCCGTGCCTCGGGCTCCTCGTCGCTTGCGTTTGTCGATGTCGGCGCCAATGCCGGTAATCACACGTTGTTCATGGCGAAGCAGGTGGCCACGGTGCTGGCGTTCGAGCCGTATGAGCGCGTACGCAGGCAGCTGGAAGAGAATCTGGCGCTCAACGGCATTACCAACGTGCGCGTTTTCCCCTTCGGGCTTTCCGACAAGGAGGCCTCCCTGCCGTTTTACGCGGGGCCTGATGCCAATCTCGGCGCGGCCTCGTTCTTCAACAACCGCGAGCAGGGCAATGTCTATCTCGGCGACCTTCAGCTTAAAGTCGGCGATGCCGTGCTGAGGGAGGCGGGGGTGGCGCATGTGGATATTATCAAGGCCGATGTCGAGGGTTACGAAAAATTCGTGCTGGCCGGTCTGAGCGAAACGCTGACGCGCGATCGCCCTCTTCTGGTCATTGAATTGTCAGGAAAAACACGGGAGACGCTGGGCGGCGAGGGGGCGCTTCTATCGCTGTTCCCCGAGAATTACCGGTTCTATTATTTTGCCCATGCCAGCCGCGATACCGGCGCCTATAAACTGGCGCCGTTTAGCTACGAGCGCGAATCAAAAGTGGAAGACGTTATTGCCTGCCCTGTGGAGAAGTTAATGCACTTGAGGGTAATTTAGGACTTGTTAATAGCGCAATATATTGATTTTGCTTATATATATCTGTAACAAATCGTAACAAACTGTGATTTGAAAACCCGGCCCCCACTCCGTACATTGCAGGGTATGAACATACAGACCAACAAACAGACTACCCTGCGTAATGCCGTGTCCTGCGAAGGCATCGGCCTGCATAGCGGCAAACAGGTGAACCTCACCCTGCGCCCGGCTGCGGCTAATAGCGGCATCGTATTCCGCCGTACCGACGTGGCGGGCGAGCAGTCGCGCGTGCCTGCGCGTTACGATCTGGTGAGCGAAACCCGCCTCGGAACCACCCTGAAAAACCGTTTCGGCGTTACCGTCGCCACCGTCGAGCACCTCATGGCAGCACTCTGGGGCGCGGGCGTCGACAACGTTATGGTCGAGCTGGACGGCCCGGAAGTGCCCATCATGGACGGCAGCTCTGAGCCCTTCATGTTCCTCATCGAATGCGCCGGGATCATCCCGCTTTCGGCCACGCGCCGCGTGCTGCGTATCCTGAAACCCGTGGAAGTGCGCGAAGGCGGCAGCATCGCCCGCGTCGAACCCAATAAAGAGGGCGACGAAGGCTGCGTCGTCGGCATCGAAATCAAATATGACAGCAAAGTCGTGGACCGCCAGCTCTCGCGCTACGATTTCCGCGACGTCACCTTTAAGCAAACCCTGTCGCGCGCCCGCACCTTCGGCTTCGAGCATGAAGTGGAAGCCATGCGCAAAAGCGGCCTCGCGCTCGGCGGCTCGCTCGATAACGCTATCGTCGTCGGTAAAGACGGCATCCTGAACGAAGACGGCCTGCGCTACGTGGACGAATTTGTGCGCCATAAGGCGCTGGATTGCGTCGGCGACCTGTTCCTCGCCGGGCTTCGCATCGACGGGCTGTTCACCTTCTACCGCCCCGGCCACGCCATCAACAATGCCCTGCTGCGCGCATTGCTGGCCGACGATTCGGCCTACACCATCGCCGAAGCCGGAAGCCTGACGCCGACCGTGCTCGCGGCTGTCAGCAACCGTTCCCGCACTTACGCGCAATAAGTAAAGATTCCCGTTGTAAAGCCCGCTTTACGCCTGATATAACATGGGCATGAAGCGCCATTTATTTCTCCTTCCCCTGACCGTATTCGCCCTGTCCGCCTGTGGCGGAAATGACGACGCCGACGCGCCTAAACCCCCGGCAACCGCTGAAGTTTTATACGACGAGGCGCATACGCAGATCGTCGACCAGGACTATAAGGACGCGGTAAAAGCCTTCGAAGAGGTCGAGCGCCAGCACCCGTATTCGCCGTGGGCCGTCCATGCGCAGGTGATGTCGGGCTATGCCAGTTACAAAGCCGAGGAATACGACACCGCCATCGCCACGCTTGAGCGTTTCGTGAAGCTTTATCCCGATAACGAATCGACGCCGTACGCTTATTACCTCATCGCGCTTTGCTATTACGAACAGATTTCCGACGTAGGCCGCGACCAGAAAATGACCGAGGAAGCCATGCAGGCCCTGCGTGAAGTGGTGCGCCGTTTCCCCGCCAGCGAATATGCGCGCGATGCCAAGCTCAAGCTCGACCTCACCACCGACCACCTTGCAGGCAAGGAAATGCAGGTTG
>CAZBUX010000070.1:0-8425 GCA_964495185.1 uncultured Rickettsiales bacterium
TTGCCCTGCGGAAATCGGATCAACGCGGCCACGCCAACCACGGCTGGCTCGATACTTACCATACCTTCTCGTTCGCCTCCTACCGCGACCCGGCGCATATGGGTTTCGGGGCGCTGCGCGTCATCAACGAGGACCGGGTAGCCCCCGGCGAAGGGTTCGACACCCACCCGCACCGGGACATGGAAATCCTCACCTATATCCTATCGGGCGAGCTTTCGCACCGCGACAGCATGGGCAACGGCCGCACCATAAAAGCGGGCGAGGTGCAGGGCATGAGCGCGGGCACCGGCATCACCCACAGCGAATTCAACGCTTCCGATAAGGAAGAGGTGCACCTGCTCCAAATCTGGATCATGCCGCACACGAAAAACGTCACGCCCTCCTACGGCGAATGGCTCCCGGGCGGCAGCGAGCATAGCGACTGGGCGCTGGCGGCGAGCGAGACGGGTGAAAAGGGCAGTATCCGTATCCATCAGGACGCGAAGATGTACGTCACCCGCATGAAGGCGGGCGAGGTGCGGAAACTGCCGATTTCTCCGGGGCGCTCCGGCTGGCTTCAGGTGGCGCTTGGCGCGGTGGAATCCGGCGGCCAAAGCCTTCTGGCGGGAGATGGCATGTCGTTTGCTCATGCGGATATTACCGGCGATGCAGGCGAGGTCAGGGCGCGTGAAGACAGCACACTCTTGCTGTTTGATTTAGCGTGAACGACACCCTATGATGCCGGTAACTATCGGCTCGGGGTATGAAGCAGAAACCTTCTCGATTCCATCGCATTACGCTGGTAGCCGCCGTTACGGTGGCGATGGCGTCGTCACACGCGTTTTCGGAAACGGCTTCGGTGCCGGTGGTGTACGGCGCGGTGGTGCGCGATTATGCGCGCATCACGTTCGAATGGCCGGAAAACGCTCAGTTTAAAGTAAAAGCGCAGGGCCGCAAGCTCACCATCACCTTCGACCGCGCGGTCAATTCCGATTTTGAGGAAATGCTGCGCGCGCTGGCGCCCTACGTGATCAGCGCCGAGCGCAAGGCGGGCGGCAAGTCGGTGGTGCTGACCATGAACCGCCCATATCCCATCCGCACCTTCATCAGCGATAACATCAACGGCGTCGACCTGCTCAAGATCGACAGCAAAATCCAGAGCAAGCAGGAGCTGATGTCGGTGGTGGACAAGCGCCTCGCCGAAGCGAAGCGGCTGGCGGCGCTCGTCCCCGCCGCGGGAGAAGAAGCTTCGCCCGCACCAGCAGCCGTCGAAGAAAAAAAGCCTGAGGCCGCACCCGAGCCTGCGCCTGTTGTGGAAGAGAAGAAGCCCGCGACCGTACCGGTTGCTGAAAAAAAGCCGGAACCTGTTGCCGCCGAACCTGCGAAAATTGAACCGCCCGCACCCATCGCAGAGGAAGAGAAACCTGAGCCCGCACCTGCGCCTGTAGCCGAAAAGAAACCTGATCCAGCGCCGGTAGCAGAAGAGCCGAAAATCGCCCTGCCGGAAGCGTCGGAGATGAGCGACGCCGAGGCGCTCGCCGCAGCGAAGAACGCCGGCCCGGCCAAGCCCGACCCCTCGGGCAAGCTCAAGGTCAACCTGTCGGCGGGCGCGGATAACGCCGTGCTGCGTTTTCCGTTCACCGAGCGCGTGGCGATGGCGGTGTTCGTGCGCACGCATACGCTGTGGGTGGTGTTCAATAAAAAAATGCCGCTCGACCTCAAGGATTTCGAGCCGATGCCCAAAACCGTGATCGGCAAGCCGGAAATCATTACCTCCGCGACGCATACGATTTTGCGCCTGCCTATCGATGACGGCGTCAACGCGGCGGTAACCAAGGAAGAAAATAATTTCGACTGGGCCGTGCTGATTACGCCGCAGAAGCGCGAGCTGAACAATCCCATACCGGTGGCGGTCAATACCGATCCGCCGGTACCGCCGCACGTGTTCCTGCCGACGCTGGAAATCGCCGACCCCGTGACCGTGATCGACCCTCAGATCGGCGACCAGCTTATCATCACGCCTCTGTACAAAGCGGGAGAGGGCGTAGGCAATAAGCGCGATTTCGTGGAATTCTCGCTGCTGGCTACCGCGCAGGGTGCCGTGGTGAACAAAAAAGCCGACGACGTCACCGTGGTATTGTTGCGCAACGGCCTGCGTATCTCGCTGCCTCAGGGGGCGACACTGACGCCGGGCCTGCCGGTGGCGGCGCCGATTACATCGACCGGGACGTCGCAAAGCAGCGTCACGCTGTTTCCCTATGCGCAGTGGAAGCCTGAGATCGAAGCCAAACGGCGCAAGCAATTGCGTGAATTGTTCCAGCGCGCCGTAAGTGCGGAAACGCAGCAGGAATCGAGCGAGGCGCGCCAGCGCGCGGCGCAGATTTATCTGGGCGACGGCATGGCGGTGGAGGCCATCGGCTATCTTGACGGCATCAACCGCACCAACCCCGCTTTCTATCGCAGCAACAAGCTCGCGGCCATGCGCGGGGCGGCGAATTTCCTGCTCTATCGTTTTACCGACGCCGCCCGTGACTTCTCCGCCACCGAGCTAAACGACAACAAGGAAATCGATTACTGGCGCAGCATGCTTTCCGACCTGCTTGGCAATTCGGAGCAGAGCTACGATTACCTTGCGCTCAACCCCGATTACATCAGCAAATACCCGCCGATTTTCCGCCAGCGCCTGTCCATCGTCGCCGCGGATCGCTCCATTGCCGCCAAGGAATACAACACGGCGCTCAAGGTGTTCGATACGCTGGAGCAGGATAATCTCCTCGAGCCTATACATCCCTACATCAATTTCCTGCTGGCTAAGATTTCCATGGAAAACGGGCAGGAAGAAGAAGGCCTGGCCATGCTCGACAAGCTCGCCGACGATTACGATCATCCGTTCGTGCGCGCGCGCGGCGAGTTCTCGCGCATCGTCTGGCAGCTTAACCACGACGAGATGTCGCGCCCCAAGGCCATCGACCGGCTGGAGCGCTTGCGGCTGGCGTGGCACGGCGACAGCCTTGAGCTTAATATCGGGCAGTTGCTCGGCGAGCTGTACGTGCAGGAAAAAGACTATATCAGCGCCATGCGTATCTGGCACGGCATCGTGACCGGTTTCCCCAACACTTCCTACGCGCAGGACATGGCGCGTAAGATGCAGGAGGCGTTCGTCACGCTGTTTCAGGGAGATGCGCAGGATCTGTCCGTGATCGACGCGCTGGTGCTTTATAACGATTACCGCAACTACGCGCCGTCGGGCGCTACCGGCGAAGCCATCGCCAGCAAGCTCGCCGACAAGCTGATTTCCATTGACCTGCTCGATCAGGCGGCCTCGCTGCTTGACCGCCAGATGAAATTCGAAGCGGAAAAGGAAAAACGCAGCGAGCTTGGCGCCAAGCTGGCGCTGGTATATCTGCTGAACCACCAGCCGACCAAGGCGCTGCAGGCGTTACAGGATTCCGTATACGGCGAAAACGCCATGACGCTGCGCCAGTACCGCAACCGGTTGACCGCGCAGGCGATGATCGCGCTCGGGCAGTCCGACAAGGCGTTGCAAACCCTCGGGCAGGACAACAGCGAAGACGCCGAGCGCCTGCGTATCGATGTCTACTGGATTGAGCGCGACTGGCCGCGCCTGACCGCCAGCATCGAGCAGCTTTTCCAGTCGCGTATCGACGTAAGCGCGCCGCTGACGCTGGATGAAAGTGAACACCTGCTCAAGCTGGCGCTGGCGTATATTTTCCAGAACGATACGGCGCAGCTGGGTTACCTGCGCGATTATTTCGGGCCGCTCATGGCGGGCAATCCCTATAAGCCTGCCTTCGACTTCATCGCCAGCGGCGATATCCGCCTTACCACCACCAATTTCGACGAAGTGCTGAAATTTTTCACCGATACGCGGGCGTTCATCAAGAACTACAAAGCCGAGGTTAAAACGGCGGGGTTCGTGCCGAAACTGGCGCAGAACTGACGCGTTTACTGGAGTAGTTCCGCCAGCGGCTTGAAGCCCTTATCCTGCGCGATGATGTGCGCGGTCTGTCCGCGCTTGTTGGAAACTTCTTTTTTTGCCCCTTTTGCCAGCAGCACCTGCACGGTTTCGGCGGCGTTTTTCTCGGCGGCGAGCATCAGCGGCGTGCTGCCGGTGACGTCGCGCGGGGAGTGGTTCGCTCCGTGTGCAAGCAGGAACGCTGTCACCTCATGCTGGTTGTTCCATGCCGCCCAGTGAAGCGGCGTCTGCTTCGCGTGGTTTGCGATATGGACGCTTGCGCCGCGCGCGACCAGTCCCTCGACCATCGGCAGCCAGCCGTTACTCGCAGCGATGTGCAGCGGCGTCTGGTTTTCAGGGCTCAGGCGGTTGACGAAGGGCGCGATATCCGCTTTAGCGGGCAGGTAGATCGGGTCGCCCGAAAGCACGGCGCGGATAAGGGTGGCGTAGCCGACATAATGCTTTTCATCCTTCGCCTGCGTGCGCTTGAGCAGGAGCTGCACGGTTTCGATGCGCCCTGCGCCAGCCGCGTAATCATAGGCGTTGTTGCCGTAGGCGTCCTGCAGGTCGGGGTTGGCTCCGGCGGCGATGAGGCGGGTACAGATTTCGTCATACCCGGCCCATGCGGCGTAGATGAGCGGCGTGCGGCGTTCTTTATCGCGGCTGTCGATTTTGGTTTTTTCGCCGAGCAGCCGGGTGATTTTATCGAGGTCGCCTTTGGCGCTGGCTTTGAGAAGTTCCATGCCATTCTTCACCATGGGGCTCACGCTGGAGGAAGAGGAGGTGCCGGAGAAGCCGGAGAACCCGTCGCCGCCCATAATGCCGCGATTGCCTGTGCCCACGCCACCGATGCCGCCGATCATGCCAAGATTGGCATTGGGGCCGAAACCGCTTGGATATGCGCCATTCCCGGGGCTCATGGCAGGCCGGTATTCACCCGGCGCGGGCGTGCTGGAATACTCGCTATCACTACCTGCATGGCTTACTTCGCCCGCGATATTGCTGATAGCGTTGAAGCGCTGGTAATAGATGTACCCGGCGTAAGCCGCCCCGGCCAGTATGAGCAATTTGAACAGTTTCATAACGATAATGCTTTATCCCAGCCGCAGATTGCACTATTTTTTACGCGGTTTCAATATAGCGTTTATTAAAAGAGGATGCCATGCGCTGGCTGGACATACAGGAAATCGCCATTCGTCTTGAGGAGTTGCACCCGGAGGTGGATAACGTCAACCTGCGTTTTACCGACCTTCGCCAGTGGGTAGTGGCGCTGCCGGAGTTCAGGGACGATCCCGGCGGTTGCAACGAAAAAATCCTCGAAGCCATCCAGATGGCATGGATCGATGAGCGGGACTAAACGGTGCAGGCGGCGCTCATGACTTTCCAATCTAAAAACGAAATGCAGACCGCAGCGCTTGCCGCCAGTCTCGCCGCGAACTGCCGCGCAGGCGACTGCATATTGCTGCACGGCGATCTCGGCGCAGGAAAAACCGCGTTCGCACGCGGCTTCATCGGCGCGCTTTGCGACGGTAGCCCGGAAGTGGTGAGCCCGACCTTTACGCTGGCGCAGTCCTATCCCGCGCGCGGCGGCCTGACGCTGTGGCATTTCGACCTCTACCGCCTGAAGGATTCGAGGGAAGCGGAGCAGATCGGGCTCGATGACGCGCTGCAATCGGGCCTGTGCCTGATCGAGTGGCCGGAGATTGCGCGCGGCCAGCTCCCCGATACGGCGCTGGAAGTGCATCTGGAATACGGGCAGGGTGAGGGCGAGCGCATCATTACTTTCCGCGGTAATACCGCATGGCAACCGCGACTGGGAGAACACGCCGCGTGACGAAAAAAGAATCAAGGACTGAGCAGATCAACGATTTCCTCGCCGCCACCGGTTACGGCGACTGGGCGCTGCACCCGCTGGCGGGCGACGCGTCGTTCCGCCGTTACATCCGCATCCGCAAGGGTGAGCAAACGGCGATGCTCATGGACGCACCGCCGGAGCGTGAGAACGTGCGCCCGTACCTTGCCGTGGCGCGTTACCTGAAGGAGCGCGGCTTCAGCGCGCCACGCATCATCGCCGACGATATCGCGGGCGGGTTTTTATTGCTGGAAGACCTCGGAGACGATTCCTTCACGCAGGTGCTGAAGCGGGACGGCGCGCAGGAAGATACGCTCTACCGTGCGGCCATCGAGCTTTTGGCGCAGTGGCACGGCAAGGCCGAGCCAGCCGCGCTCAAGCTTCCCGCGTACGACCAGAAGTTGCTGTTGCAGGAAGTGCGGCTGCTTGCCGACTGGTTCCTGCCGCAGGTGGTCGGGAAGGACGCGGCGGAATCGCTCGCGTCGGAATACCTTGAATTATGGCGGGGCGTGCTTGCGGGGGCGGGGCTTGCCACCGATCATTTCGTCCATCGCGATTACCACGCCGACAACCTTATGTGGCTGCCGGGGCGCACGGGCGCGCAGCGCGTCGGGTTGCTGGATTTCCAGGACGGCGTCTACGGCGATCCGGCCTACGATCTTGTATCCCTGCTGGAGGACGCGCGGCGCGATGTGCCGCCTGCGCTCGCACAGTCGATGCTAAAGCATTACCTCGACGTCACCGGCATCGACCGCGAGCGTTTCACCACTGCCTACGCCGTGCTCGGCGCCCAGCGCAACAGCAAGATCGTCGGCATTTTCGTGCGGCTGGCCGCGCGCGACGGCAAGCACCAGTACCTGCATTTCCTGCCGCGCGTGTGGCGGCATCTCGAGCACGATTTATCGCACCCGGCGCTGGCGCCGGTTCGTGCATGGGCCGATAAGCACATCCCGCCCGCATGGCGTGGCAGCATCGACGTGCGGCTCACCGCGCGCGACCTGGCGCTTTCCGCATGAAGGCGATGGTGATGGCGGCGGGGCTCGGCTTGCGCATGCGGCCCCTGACCGAAACCATGCCCAAGCCGATGGTGAGGGTGGCAGGGCAGGCGATGATCGACCGCGCGCTCGACTGGCTGGCGGCATCGGGCGTGACCGAAGCAGTGGTCAACACGCATTACAAAGCGGAGATGATGGAAGCGCATCTCGCCGGGCGCACGCGTCCGCAGGTGCATATCTCGCGTGAGGAATTGCTGCTGGAAACCGGCGGCGGCATCAAGAAAGCGCTGCCGCTTCTGGGCAACGAACCGTTTTTTTCCTTAAACAGCGACGCCATTTGCCTCGACGGCAAAACTCCGGCGCTGTGGCGGTTGCGTGACGCATGGCGGGACGGGGAGATGGACGCGCTGCTGCTGGTGCAGCCGGTCGCCAAAGCCGTGGGTTATGACGGTAAGGGCGATTTCACGGTGGATGAGGCGGGGCATATCCGCCGCCGCGGCGCAGATGCCAGCGCACCATACGTATTCACGGGCGTGCAAATCATGCATCCGCGCCTGTTTGAAGGATCACCCGACGGCGCGTTCTCGCTCAACGTGCTTTACAACCGCGCCATGGATAATGACGGCAGGCTTGCGCGCGTGCGTGCGCTCGTCCATGACGGCGAATGGCTCCATATCGGCGATCCCGCAGGGCTTGCCGAGGCGGAGCGGTTTTTTTCCAAAGTAGCTTAATAAAGCACCCAGGCAGAGGGTTTCAGGGAAGGACTTTCCCTGAAACCCTGGCACCTGCTTACCTCAGCCAGAGGCCGGGCGAGAGCCAGATGTGCTGGGAGGCCGTGCCGCAGTCGTACCATGCGGGGCCGCAGATGGTGGTGTCGGTGACGGTTCCGGTTTGCGGGCCTTTGTAATCCTTGGCCCAATGCGTCGGCGGGTCGAAGCCGCCGTTAACGCAATATGCCCAGACGTTGCTGTCGACCAGCATCGAATCCTGCTGGTAGACGACGCGGAAATCCGGCACCGGCGGTCTCATGGGATTATTCAGGTCTATACCGGTCCAGTTATACGTTCTGTCCCACTGGTATTGCGAAAGGGTCGTGCCGTTGGCGCCGGTCTGGGTGATTTCGGCGTCGCAGCGCAGGATTTCGTTATCACGCGACGGACGGTAAATCCATGCGCGCTGCCAGCCGAGCTTGCGGCCGCCATCATCCGGCTCCAGCACGCAGGACTGGTAATTGGGCTCCTCGCATGACGGATGGCACAAGCTGGCCATGCATTGGCCGATGTCGAAGCCGCTGCGGCAGCTGAACACGCCCGGCTCGACGTCGGTGAGCGCGCGCAGGTAGTAGTCGCATATTTTCTGGCGGTCGTAATCGGGTACGCCGTATTTGTAGATGGTGCGTATCGGCCCCATGCCCGCGCCGATGCTCATGCCGGTGGAAGTGGGGAATTTGTTCTGGTCCCACGTGACGACATTGACGCGCGTGGGGACCATGACCCTGCCGCCGCGCACGTATTTTTCCAGTGCGAAGTTGAAGTTTGCGGGGTCCGAGCCTTCGTCGTCGAAACCGATATCGACGACGTAGCCGATGCGCGGCATGCGGTCGGTATTGTTGATGTAATAAAC
>CAZBUX010000071.1:0-8363 GCA_964495185.1 uncultured Rickettsiales bacterium
CATGGATCTTCTGGGGGTGGGGGGTACCCATGAGCGCAAGTATCTCTTCATACAGCTCGCAGGCGCCCTGCGCTTCGTAGACCATCGCCATGCCGGGGCTGTGGTCGGAAAGCCGCGCCAGCGCGTCGGCGCGGTCGTCGTCGATGGCGGGGGCGATGCGCTCCATGACGCGCAGGAAATCGGGGCGGGAAATCTGGCCCAGGCGCAGGCTCCTGCAACGCGAACGGATGGTGGGCAAAAGTTTTCCGGGATTATGGGAGATGAGCATCAGCAGCGCCTGCGGCGGCGGCTCCTCGAGGATTTTCAGGATGGCGTTGGCGGCGTTGACGTTCAGCTCGTCGATGGAATCGATGATCACCACCCGCCATTTGCTCTCGCCGGGGGTGAGCGACAGGAACTGCCCCACCTCGCGGGCCTGCTCGACCGTAATGGTGCGCGCCGCCTCACCTTTCTTGGCGTCGAAGATCGGCTCGATCACCAGCAGATCGGAATGCCCGCCCGCCGCCACGCGCTGGAATACCGGGTGGTCGGGCGTCATTTCCATGTCATTCGTGCCGGATAGCAGCGCGCGGGCGAAACGGTACGCCAGCGTAGCTTTGCCCGTGCCGCGTGCGCCGCTGATCAGCCATCCATGCGCGAGCTTGCCGCTGGCGGCATCGCGCAGGAGCTGGCTCTCGGCGATTTCATGGCCGAAGAGCGCGTCGCTGAATTTGGGATGGAACTCAGCCATGCTGCGGCCTCAGCGCGATTCCGAGCCTGCGGTTCACCGCGTCCACGATGCGCTCGTGCAGGTCGAACATATCGTCGTCGGCGTCGATGACGAGGCAGCGCCCCGGCTCGCGCCGCGCGATGTCGAGGAACCCTGCGCGTATCTGGCGGTGGAAGGCGATATCCATGCCCTCAAAGCGCGTTTCGCCCCCTGCCCGCGCGCTGGCGCGTTTCAGCCCGGTTTCCGGGTCGATATCGAGGATGAACGTGAGGTTTGGCGCGAAATTGCCAAGTAATAAATGGTGCAGCGATTGCACGTAGGTTTCCGTGAGCCCCTTGCCCACGCCCTGATAGACGAGCGTTGAATCGGAGAAACGGTCGCAAAGCACGGTTTTGCCGTCCTGCATCGCGGGTTTTACGAGCCGGTTTACATGCTCCATGCGCGCGGCGTAAAACAACAGGGTTTCGGCCACCGGGTCCCATGCGTCGCTCTTGCCGCTTACCAGCAGGGTGCGGACGCGCTCGGCGCTTTCGGTGCCGCCGGGCTCGCGGGTTTTGACGGAAGGAATGCCTGCCGATTTGAACGCTTCCCAGAGCAATACCAGCTGCGTCGATTTACCGCTGCCCTCACCGCCTTCGAAGGTGATGAACGCACCCGTCATTCCGCGCTCTTGCTCCGGTTGGCGATATGGTAGCCGATCAGCGCGGTGATGCGCCTGAAGCCGGAAAGCTTATCGACGTCCTCTGCGGCGGCCAGCGGCACGTGTACCGGCTTCATCGTGCCTTCGGGGAAAGTGATGTCGAGCGTCGCCACCTGCGCGCCCTTTGCGACGGGTGCCTGCAGTGGCCCTTCGTATTTAAGGGTATAAGTCATGTTTTTATTCAGCGAGGCGAGCATGGTGAGCGTCACGTCCTGCATGGCGACGAGCGGTACGGTTTCGGCGGTGCCGAACCACACTTCGGCGTCGGCGATTTTCTGGCCCTTCTTCACCAGCGTGCGGTTTTCGAATTCGCGGAAGCCGTAGCGCAGGAGCTTCTCGCCTTCCTCGACGCGTTGGTTGTCGCTGGTCAGGCCGTTGATGATGAGGATCAGGCGGCGGTCGCCCTGCCTGGCCGAAAGCGCGATGCCGTAGCCCGCAGCTTCGGTGTGGCCGGTCTTTAGGCCGTCGACGCCGATGGTGCCGAGCAGGCGGTTGCGGTTGGCCTGCGTGATCTTATTGTAGGTGTAATCCTTCAACGAAAAATAATGGTAGTATTCGGGGAAATCCTCGATCAGCCGTTCGGACAGCGTGGCGAGGTCGCGCGCGCTCATCAGGTGTTCTTCCTCTGGAAGCCCCGTGGCGTTGACGAAATGGCTCTGCGTCAGGCCGATTTCCTTGCCGACGCGGTTCATCTCCTTGACGAATTCCTCTTCGCTGCCACTGATGCCCTCGGCCACCACGATGCAGGCGTCGTTGCCGGATTGTATGATAATGCCGTGGATCAGGTCCTCTATGGTGATTTCATCGCCGACATGTACGAAGGTTTTTGAGCCCTGCGTGCGCCACGCTTTTTCGCTGACGATGAACTTGTCGGTGAGCTTTGCGCGGCCTTCCTTGAGGCGGGAGAAGAGCATGTAGATGGTCATCAGCTTGCTCATCGACGACGGGTGCATCGGCACGTCGGCGTCTTTGTCGAGCAGCACGGAATGCGTGTCGGCGTCGATCATGATCGCCTGCTTGGCGGCGGTGTCGATGGCGTGGGCGGGAGCTGCGACGAGTGATAAAACGACAAAAATATGAATTATTTTCTTCATGAGGCTATCTATCCTTAAAACTTAACGACTGGCGGTGATGCGGGCGTCGGGAGCACCGGACGTGTGTACGGTGGAAAGCGCCGTGGATGCAGTGCTTTTATCGGGGAATCCGCTGATCCATACGCGCCACAGGGTTTTTCCATCTTTCTCGGTTTCGGTTACTGAGGGCCTGTAGCTTTCCGACAGTTTATCCGAAAGCTTCGCAGCGATTCTGCGTGCGTTTTCTTCCGATGCGAACGATCCTACCTGAATGGCGTACCCGCCAACGACGGAACGCGGTTCCTGTTTCTTCTCAGGGGGCATCGCTGCGGTTTTCTTTGGTGTGATGGTAACCGGGGCGGTGACGGGTTCCTCGGTCACCGGCGCTTCCACGATGGTTTCGTTGGGAAGCACGGTTACACCGCTATACGGCACGACAGGCGGGACGTAATCGCCGGCCTCCACCTCGATCTTTTCTTCTTTTTTTACTTCCTCTTTGACGTCCTTGACTTCAATGGCGCTGCTACCGGCGGCGGGCATTTCCTCGGCCACGGCGGCGGTGATCAGGCGTTGCGGCCCGAGGTCACGCGGCGACGGGATTTCCCTGGCGGCTACCGGCTGCGGCGCGGGCGTGGTTTCAGTTATTGCAGGCGCCGGGGCCTGCGAGCCGCCCAGGTCGCCGGTGCTGACGGTCATCACGGGGGCGGCGTCGGAAACGATCTGCCCGGCATGGGTGGTGGCTTCGGTGGCTTCAACGATCTGCGACGGTTTGGGTGTTGCCGCCCGCGCGTTAAACTCAGCCATGCTGATCGGCGCGCCGTTTTTGACGCTGGCGATGTATTGCTCGGTTTCCTCTTTCAGGAACTGTACGCGCACGCGGCCGATGCTTTTTATGCCCAGCGTCTCGGCGGATTTTTTCGACAGGTCGATGATGCGGTTGCGCTTGAACGGTCCGCGGTCGTTCACCCGTATTATGGCGCTTTTGTTGTTTTCGAGGTTGGTGACGCGGATCAGCGACGGCATGGGCAGCGTGGGATGCGCGGCAGTTAAATCGTTCTGGTCGAAGCGCTCGCCGTTGGCGGTGGAATTGCCATGGAAGCCCGGGCCGTACCATGAAGCGTCGCCCGTCTTGTCGTAGCTGGAATCATAGGAGGGGTAATAGGTTTTGCCGTTGATGACGTAGGGCTTCCCCACCTTCACCCCGCCCGGCACCGGTCCTTGCGACTGGCACGCGGCGAGCAGGCCGATCAGCAAAAGCGGCGTGAGCCGTGAATACTGCAGGCGGCGCATCACTCAACGGCCCCGATCTGATCGGCGAGCGTGCCGACGGCGGTGGCGAAATAACGTGAGCGATTCCATTTCAGGATGACCTTGTAATTTTCGGTAACGGCGTAAGGTACGGCGTCGTCGCCCTCACCCACCATGATAACGTAAATCGGGCTTTTCGAATCGGGGAGTATTTCGCCGCCCGCGCGCTTTACGCCCAGCTCGCGCCACTCACTCACGGGGCGCGATTTCTTGATGTCGGCGAGCGCAGTATCGAAATTCTCAGGCAGGGAAACCTTGCCGCCCCAGCTGCGGTCGGCATCCCAGCCCGACGAGCTGAGGTAGTTGGCGATCGAGGCGAATACGTCGGCTTCGGTAAACCAGATGTTGCGCTGGCCGTCGCCGTCGTAATCCACGGCGAATTGCAGGAAGCTCGACGGCATGAACTGGCACTGGCCCATCGCTCCCGCCCATGAGCCGTCCATGGCGGCGGCGGTGATGTGGTCGGCGTCGATGATCTGCAGCGCCTTGAGCAGTTCGCCGCGGAAATATTCGCTGCGGCGCCCGTCATATGCTAGGGTCGCCAGAGAGTCGATCACGCTGTAGCTGCCGGTGTTGCTGCCGAAATTGGTTTCGATGCCCCACAGCGCGACGATGAAGCGCGGCTGCACGCCATATTCCTTGCCGATCTTGGTGAGCAGGTCTTTATGTTCCTGGTAAAGCGCGCGGCCTTCTTCGATGCGCGAGGGGGTGACGACGTTTTTCATGTATCTGGCGAGCGTCATCGTCGATTCGGGTTGCTTGCGGTCGAGCTCGATGACGCTGTCGATGGGCTGGGTATCCTGAAACGCTTCGTCGAGCGTTTCTTTGGAAATGCCCTTCTCTATGGCTTCGAGCTTGAATTCCTCAAGCCATGTTTCGAACGGCACGGGGGTGTAGGAAATCTCCTGTGCGGCTACGGGCGCAGCGAGGCTAAAGGCAAAAACGGATACGATGAGAAAAACTTGTGCAAACATGAATGATCTATGCTCTAAAACACGATGATATTCACAAATATACATATGTTTGCCGCAACCACAACCAAACTGTTGAAAGAAAAATTGCCGCGCGTGCCGCAGATGGTGGTCGAGGCCGGGTTGTACCATGACATCGGCGATCTCGTCGCTTCGGCGGAGTTGCCGCGGCGGCTTGCGGTGGTGGACGACAAACATACGTCGTACGCGCTCGGCGATAGCGTTTTTAAAGCGCTGCGCGGTCAGGACGGCGTGAAGCATATCACGCTGGAAGGAACGCCCGCAGCGGACGGCGTGACGGTGGAGCAAATACGCAGGCAAAGCGTTTCCTGCGATGCGCTGGTCGCGGTGGGCAGCGGCACGATCGGCGATCTGTGCAAATACGCCGCACATCTCGACGGTAAGCCTTATGTGGTATTTCCCACGGCGGCGTCGATGAACGGTTACCTGTCGGCTAACGCGTCGATCACGGTGAACGGTTATAAGAAGACCGTGCCCGCGCAAATGCCGCTGGCGGTGTTTTGCGATGTGGCGGTGATTGCCGCCGCCCCTGCCCGGTTGAACAAATCGGGGTTGGGCGATTCGCTGGCGAGGCCCACCGCACAGGCGGACTGGCTGCTGTCGCATTTGCTGCTCGGCACGGCATATGACGCAGCGCCGTTTGCCCTGCTTGCCGGGGTGGAGGACGAGCTTTTCGACCGCGCGCGCGGCGTGGCGCTGGCCGACCGCGAGACGCTGGCGCTGCTGATGAAGGTCATGCTGCTTTCGGGGCTGGGGATGACGATGGCGAAAGGCAGCTATCCCGCGAGTCAGGGCGAACATATGGTGGCGCATGCGTATGGAATGCTGCGCAGCATAAAGTCCGGCGGGCTACCTACCCTGCATGGGGAGGAAATCGGGGTGACGACGCTTGTGATGGCGAGGCTTCAGGAAAAAATGCTGCGCAGCAATCCGCGTTTTTTGCCCGGGGACTTCGACGAGGGAAAAATCGCCGGGCTGTTTGGCGGCCATGTGGCGGGCGAGGCGAAAAAGGCGTTTGCGGTGAAGCGGGCCTTGCAGGAAAAAAAGGAAATTTCCGGGTGGGAATCCATCGCCGCGCAGGTTGAAAAAGTCACGATCCCCGCAGCGCGGCTGCAAGCCATACTTGAAGCCGCCGAAGCGCCGGTGACGCCGGAGAAACTCGGCTGGGATGCGGCGCAGCTGGCGCTCGCCGCCGAAAACGCCCGCTATTTGCGCGAGCGGTTCACGTTTCTGGATTTAGCGACGGGCTGAATTGCCGGGTTCAATTGGGAGTCGGTTAGCAGCCGATTTATAGCCATTCTGGACCGTTTCGGGAGCGGATTGAACCGTTCGGAGCCGTTTGGCTTTGGCGGTAATGCAGGCAGATCAAAAGGATGGCTGTTTTTAAGGTGCCGAGGGACTTGGAATTCTTGACATTTCTTTGCATTACATTGCATTTTATCGCCAACCGATTGTAAAATAATTGTTATCCTGAGTGCGACTAAGATCCTTCGCTACGCTCAGGATGACATGGGGTAAGTATAAAACAGGCGGGATCGGCCCGGAAGGGGGCGATCTGTTAATCCTGACTAATCCGCACCAGCGCGGCGCTTACGTAGCTGCCAAGAGGGATGGCCGCACATAAGATGCCGGTCAGCAGCAGCGCGGCGCTGTTTTCGCCCGTGCTGGCGGCGAAGATGAGCAGCGGGGTGTAGAGCGGCAGGACGATCAGGGCTTGCAGCAATCCCCCTCGCCTCGTGCCGATGGTGAGGGCGGCTGCGACCGAGCCGATGGCGGTCATGGTCGGCGAGGCGAGCGTAAGCATGATCATGATGTCGCCGGTGCGTTCGGGCGACAAATTGGCAAACAGGGCCATGACCGGCGAGACGGTGAGGATGGGCGCGATGACCGCGAGCCACTGCCCGAGGATTTTCGCCAGCGCCAGCAGCTCCAGCGGCATGGGTTGCAGGACGTATTGCTCCAGCGAACCGTCCTCGTGGTCGCGCTCGTACATGAGCGGCAGGGCGACCACCGAGGAAAGCAGCATCGCGCACGCCATCACCGCGCCCGCATACTGCGCCATGCCTTCGGGGCCGAGGCCGAAGGTGAACAGCGTCACCACGATGATGTAAAACGCGGCCGTGCCGAATGCGCCGCCGCCTTTGCGGAAGGCGTGGGTGAGGGTTTGTTTGAGGATGAGTGTGAACATTATTTGAAATCCCCCACATACAACGTATGCGCCGCAATCGCCGAGTTCATGATGTGCGAGGCGACCACTACGATGCCGCCCTGCTTCACGCGGGATTCGATGAGGCTGGCGGTCAGCAGCACGGCTTCGTCGTCGAGGAAGTTGGTGGGCTCGTCGAGTATCCAGAGCTTGCTCGGCGCGACGATCAGGCGTGCCAGCGCCACGCGGCGTTGCCAACCGGCGGAAAGCTGTGCGGCGGGCATGTCGCGGAAACGCGTCAGGCCGTAGAACTGGAGCGCAGCCGGCACGAGTATTTCGGTATCGTAGAGCGCCGCCCAGAAGGCGAGGTTTTCTTCCACGGTGCTGTCGGATTTGACGGCGCTTTTGTGGCCGATATACATCAGGTCACGCTTGAAATCGTCGTTTCCCCGGATGGGAACCCCGTTCCATGCCACACACCCGGAATCCGGCGCTAAAACGCCGGTCAACATTTTGATCAGGCTGGTTTTGCCGGCGCCGTTGGCACCCTTGAGCAATAATAATGTGCCTTCCGGCAGGCAAAACCCAAGGTTCTGGAAAATAACACTTTCCTGCCTCACGCAGGACAGGTTTTCACAAACGAGCATGGGCGTAACCTATCGCTGGGCTAACGAACATTTAACCATTCCCGGCTAACACTATATAATTACAAAATTTTATCTATTGATAGGGAGATTTTCGTGAAACACAAGGGCAAGAATTCGCTGGGCAGCAAATCGACGATCAACGCCGGTGGCAAGACCTATGAATATTATAACCTCCCTACCGCCGCCAAAGCGATGGGGCTGGATTTAAACCGTCTCCCCTACTCCCTTAAGATATTGTTCGAGAACCTGCTGCGCTATGAAGACGACGTCAGCGTTAAGCTCGACGACATCAAGGCGTTCGGCGACTGGCTGAAGGCGAAAACCTCCGACCGCGAAATCGCGTTCCGCCCGGCGCGCGTGCTCATGCAGGATTTTACCGGCGTTCCGGCGGTGGTCGACCTTGCCGCCATGCGCGACGCCATGACGACGCTCAAAGGCGATCCGCTCAAAATCAACCCGCTCTCACCCGTCGATCTCGTCATCGACCATTCGGTGATGGTGGATTCCTACGGCAGCTCCGGCGCGTTCGGCATGAACGTCGACCTCGAATACGAGCGCAACGCCGAGCGTTATGAATTCCTCCGCTGGGGACAGAAGGCCTTCGACAATTTCCGCGTCGTGCCGCCCGGCACCGGCATTTGCCACCAGGTGAACCTTGAATACCTCGCGCAATGCGTATGGGTGGACGGCGACGTCGCCTATCCCGATACGCTGGTGGGCACCGATTCGCACACCACCATGATCAACGCGCTCGGCGTGCTCGGCTGGGGCGTGGGCGGCATCGAGGC
>CAZBUX010000072.1:0-8284 GCA_964495185.1 uncultured Rickettsiales bacterium
CGCCGCTGCGGATTTTTCAGCTGCGGCCTTATTCGGATCTTCGTCTTCGGAAATGATGCGGCGGATCGATTGCAGTATCTCTTCCATCGAGAGATCCTGTTCACCTGTCGCGCCTGTCTTGGCCGCTTCCACCACGTCTGTCCCTGACCACTACATGTTGTATGTTAGCTGCGAATAGAATAATCGGGATTTATTAAAAAACAACGATTAAAAACAACGCCTACGATATTTTGTGCAACACGATGTAGATGAGCAACTAGAAAACGAAACGCTCATCGCACGCGAACCCCGGCAACACTGCGGTTGCGTCATCAAAGTGCTCGCGATAATGGAACTGCCCGCCCACGCGGCGAACCACCATTCCCTTGCCGAGCCCCTGCACGCCGGGACGCTTGCTCACCGATCGTATGGCGACAAGACGGCCCGACAGCGAAAGCTGTGACGCGAGATCGTCGGGAATGAATTCCACCGCGCCGGAAACAAGGATAACATCGTAGGGAGCGGAAAGCGCGTAGCCTTCCTGCAGCGATTTCACGAGTTGCACGTTCACGTCGCCGATACCGAGCTGGTTTAAATTATACAAAGTCGTATCCACCAGCGCCGCGTCGGTTTCGGTGGCAACCACGTGGCCCGCGAGAATCCCGAGCGCCGCCGCCGTATAGCCTGTGAGGCAGCCGATATTCAGCACACGGCACGACGGCGTGATTTCCGCAAGGTGCAGAAGCCGCGCAAACGTCAGCGGCGACAGCAGCGAGCGCCCGCCGCCCACATCCAGATCCTCATCGACATAGGCCGATGCGCGCAGGTGCTCCGGCAGGAACAATTCGCGCGGCACGTCCACCAGCACCTGCAAAATCCTCGGATCGAGGATTTTATTGGTGATGAGCTGGCCGTGGATCATGTTGAAGGTGGCGTTGTCGTGGTAGTTCTTAGTGACGGTCTGTTTCATAAATCCCTCACGCGCATTTCGAGATGGCGATAGTCACTTTATGATCGTCGAGCGCGTTGTTCGCAACAAAATCCGACTTGCCCGGCAGCGCAAGCTCCAAAGTTTTTGCCAATGTCTGCTCAACAATATACGCGCTATGCGCCGACGCCGCGCCGCTGATCGCACCGGGCGCGTCGATGGCGAGCGTAATCCGGTCGGACACGTCGAAGCCCGCGTCTTTGCGCGCCTGCTGGATCATGCGCACGAGATCGCGGGCGATGCCTTCGGCCTCGAGCTCGGGGGTGATGGTGGTGTCGAGGATGACGAGGGCGTCGTTGGTGGAGAGGGCTTGCGCGCGGTCTTTGTATTCGGGTTTGGGTTCGAGCTGGAGCGTGTATTCTCCGGGCAAGAGTTTTTCCCCGCAGATTTCTACGGTGCCGTCGATTTGTTTCCACTCACCTTTCTTGGAGGCGGGGATGATTTGTTTCATTTTTTCGGGAAGGCGCTTGCCGAGGATGGGGTTGTTGATGGAGAGTTTTTCTGTAGCGTAATCTATTACGTACATATCGCCTTCACCAATTTCTTTAACGTTAATTTCGCCTTTAATAATATCGGCAATAAGTGAACCGTATTTTTTCTGCCATTCTTCTGTAACATTCGTATTCGTTACAATTTTGATTTGTTTTAAAGGCTGACGAACCCGTATTTTTTTATTGTTTCTGAGGGCTAGAGCAGCATTACATATATCTTGCACACGATCCATATCGGCAACCAGTTCTGGTGCAGCAGATACCATCGACACATCCGGGAAATCCGCCAGATGCACGCTACTGCTCCCTCTCCCTCCGGGAGAGGGTCGGGGTGAGGGCGCTTCCTTGAGTATCGTTTCCACCACGCCTTCAATGTTCCCCAGCACGTCATTATTCCAGAACCGAAGAACTCTTATACCCTGAGTATTCAGAAAAGCCGTACGCTTATCATCATAAGTCTTCTGGTCGGCATGTTGCCCGCCATCAAGCTCGATCGCCAGTTTTTCTTCCTCACAATAAAAATCCAGAACGTAATTACCGACCGGGTGCTGCCTGCGGAATTTCTTATTTTCCAGTTGGCGGTCACGCAGGATGCTCCACATCAGGCCTTCAGCATCGGTCGCGTTTTTGCGCAGATTCCTGGCGTTTTCGATGAGTTGCTTGTCTGCGTATTCCTTCTTACCCTCACCCCGACCCTCTCCCGGAGGGAGAGGGAGCTTGGCGTCATTGCCTAATAATCCCTTATAAATCTCATCGCATGTCAGCGGCAGCAGCGGCGCGCTCGCGCGGCACATGGTGGAGAGCACCGTATATAACGTGTCGTAAGCGGTCTGCTTATCGTCGTCGATGCCGGTTTTCCAGAAGCGTTCTTTGTTGCGGCGGATATACCAGTTATTCAGCGCCTCGAAGAATTGCGTGACCGCTTCGCAGGCGGTGGGCGTGTCATAAGCGTCGAGGGCATTTTCGATGGTGCCTACGGCCTGCTTGCACTTGGCGAGGATGTAGCGATCCATGACGTCGTTGGAATCCGTGGCGTATTTCGCCTTGATGCCATCCGCATTCGCATACAAACAAAAGAAATTATACGCGTTCCAGATCGGCTTGATCGCAAGCCGCACGACGTCGCGGATGAATTTGCCTTCGGGGTCGACGGCGAGGTCCATGCCGCGCATGACGGGGCTGGAGATCATGAGCCAGCGCAGCGCGTCGGCGCCGAATTTATCCATGACGTCCATCGGGTCTTTGTAGTTCTTCAGGCGCTTCGAGTATTTCAGCCCGGTTTCGGAATCGAGCACGACCCCGTGGCAGATGCAGTTTTTAAACGGCGCTTTGTCGAACAGCGCGGTCGAAAGCATGATCAGCGTGTTGAACCAGCCGCGCGTCTGCCCGACATATTCGGTGATGAAATCGGCGGGAAAATGCGCTTCGAACCATTCTTTGTTTTCGAACGGGTAATGCACCTGCGCGAACGGCATGGAGCCGGATTCGAACCAGCAATCGAAGACGTCCTCGACGCGCGTATAGGTTTCGCCGTCTTTTTCAAACGTGATGTCGTCGATATACGGTCGGTGCAGATCGGTAACTTTTTTGCCCGAAAGCTTTTCGATTTCGGCGATTGAGCCGCACACGATGATTTTGCCCGATTTGCTGCGCCACACCGGAATCGGCGTGCCCCAGAAACGGTTGCGCGAGATCGACCAGTCGGGCGCGGTGGCGAGCATGTGGCCCATCTGCCCGTCGCGGATGTGCTCGGGAATCCAGTTGATTTCCTTGTTCACCTCCACCGCGCGGTCGCGGAATTTGGTGACTTCGACGTACCATGACGGCATGGCGCGGTAGATCAGCGGCTGGTCGGTGCGCCAGCAATGGGGGTAGTTGTGCTTGATTTCTTCTTCTTTAATGACTCGATTAGTGCCATCGGGATAATTCTTTTTGAGATATTGAATAATCCTTAAATTGACGAGACCGTATTTTTCGATTTGCTTTTCGTTAAATGGGTCACTCTCAATTTTCTTTTTTTCTGCAATAACATTAAGCCCCACCAACTCAAGCTCAGGTGTAAGCCTATCATTAATACTATCTGCCGTTGCATCAGCATTATATGTGCCGGTAAATCTACCTCGACCATCCACCGGTACAACAAGCTCAATACCATTGGCTTGTGCGACACGTTGATCGTCCTCACCGAAGCCCGGTGCAATATGCACGATACCAGTGCCATCCCCATCGGTTACAAAGCTTGAGCCGTCGATGATACGGAAGGCGTTGGGGTGATTGGCGAAATATGGGAAAAGTGGAGTGTAGGAAATGCTTAGTAATTGCTTACCCTTTATCGCTGGAATATTAGGGTTTAATAGCTCTTTAGATAAATCTCTACCGTCATCTAATCCTAATTCTTTTACATAATAGCCAAATTTATTTTTGGATAAAATTACGCATTCGCCCTTTTTAAAATAGGGGGTGTCCTGACGTACAATAACTGGCTCATAATCAATCTCCGCATTCACCGCCAACGCAAGGTTAGACGGCAACGTCCAAGGCGTCGTCGTCCACGCGAGCACATAATATTTCTCAGCTACGGGCGCCCCTATCGGCGCTTCCTTCAACTCAAACGCCACCGTAATCGCCTTATCCTCGCGCTCGCGGTAGCTGTTATCCAGCTTCGTTTCAAAGTTGGAAAGCGGCGTCTCCGCGGCCCATGAATAGGGCATAACGCGGTAGGCTTCGTAGACCAGCCCCTTCTTATATAATTCGGAAAACGCCCACAGCACGCTCTCCATGAAGTTCTTGTCCATGGTTTTGTAGTCGTTTTTGAAATCGACCCAGCGGGCTTGCCTTGTGACGTAGTCTTCCCATTCCTTGGTGTATTTCATCACGCTGGTGCGGCAATGCTCGTTGAATTTGCCGATGCCGTAATTGGTGATGGCGGCGCGGCCGGAGATGCCGAGCTCTTTTTCGCTGCCCATTTCGGCGGGCAGGCCGTGGCAATCCCAGCCGAAGCGGCGCTCGACGCGCTTGCCCTTCATGGTCTGGTAGCGGGCGAATAAATCCTTCACGTAGCCGGTGAGGAGGTGGCCGTAATGCGGCAGGCCGTTGGCAAAGGGCGGGCCGTCGTAGAAAATGAACTCGTTTTGCGTGCTGCCTTTGACGGCGGGCCGGGCGTCGACCGACTTGGCGAAAAGCCCCTCTTTTTCCCAGAACGCCAGCACTTCTGCCTCGATTTTGGGGAAATCGGGGTTGGGATTGACTTCGGGATAGTGTTTTTTTATTGCCATAACGGGATGTTAACTATTCGGTTTCATACTGACGGATCAGTGTTTCTAACGTTTTTGCCGGCAGGTTGCAACCATGGAAGAAGAAAAACGAATCACCCTGCGGCTCATGGGCTACTGGGATTCGCTGCATAAAGACAACCTCCTGCCCGACATCAAAAAGTTCAACCCGCACAGCATCGAGGAAATCTGGCCGTATTGCTTCCGCGTCAGCCTCCAGCCGGGCAAGGCCAAAGCCTATAAATACGACTATATGGGCCCGCCGCTGGCCAGGCTCTACGGGCAGGACATGACCAACCTGACTGTCGATACGCGCATGAGCAATTTCCCCGGCTCGGTGCTGCACGGACGCCTCGACGAGGTGACCGAAACAAAAAGCCCAGCAAAAGACGAAAACCACATGCTCACCGCCGAGGGTAAGATGGTCAAATACCGCGCCTGCCTGATCCCCTTCGGGAACGAGAAAAAAGGCGTGACCCACATCGTGGCCGGGCTGACCTGCCGTTTCTTCTAAAACTGCCGTTGACAGCCCCCCTGCAATCGGGGATACAGGTATTCTCCTTAATTTTACCTGATATTCCATATGAATAAAGAAACATTGCTCGCCACTATCGGCTGTTACCCGGAAGAACATCGCGGGGCGGTGAACCTGCCCACCTATCGCGCTTCCACTATATTGTTTCCCACGCTCGCTTCCTTCGAAGCCGCTGAGCGCGGGGAATGGCCGCATTCGATCTACGGGCGCTACGGCACGCGCTCCAGCGAAGAGCTGGAACAGGCCATCGCCACGCTGGAAGGCGCCGACCACGCCATCGTCACCTCGTCGGGGCTGGCGGCGATCACCACCTCATTAATGACGTTCCTGAAAAGCGGCGATCATTTACTCATGACCGACGCCGTGTACGGGCCGACGCGCCGCATGTGCGATAACGTGCTCAAGCGCCTCGGTGTGGAAACCACCTATTACGACCCGCTCATCGGCGCGGGCATCGCAGCGCTGATTAAAGAAAACACCCGCGTCATTTATGTCGAAAGCCCCGGCTCGCAGACGTTCGAGGTGCAGGATATTCCCGCCATCGCTAAGGCGGCGCACGCGAAAGACATCGTCGTCATCGGCGACATGACGTGGGGCACGCCGCTGTTTAACCGCGGCTTCGAGCTTGGCGTCGACGTATCGGTCCATTCCGCCACCAAATACATGTCGGGCCATTCCGACCTCGTGATGGGCACCATCGCCTGCAAAAAAGAATTGTATAAGCCGCTGCTGCTCACCTACCGCAGCCTCGGCTGCACGCCCGGCAGCGACAATTGCACGCTGGCGTTCCGCGGGCTTCGCACCATGGCGGTGCGCGTGAAGCAGCAATCGGAAAACGCAATGATCATCGCCAAATGGCTTAAATCCCGCCCGGAAGTGGAAGAAGTATTATACCCCGCGCTCCCCGGCGCGCCCGGCCACGACATCTGGAAGCGCGATTTCACGGGCGCCACCAGCCTGTTCGGCGTCGCGCTGAAACCCGCACCGCACGAAAAACTCGCCGCCATGATCGACGGCCTCGAATATTTCGGGCTCGGCTACAGCTGGGGCGGTTTCGAAAGCCTGATCACCACCTTCAACGTCGCCAAAACGCGCGCCGCGCGCCCGTGGCCGTATAAAGGACAGGGCATCCGCCTGCATATCGGGCTGGAACATCCCGACGATCTGATCCGCGATCTGGAGCAGGGTTTTGCAAGGCTCGGCGGGAAGTCGTAAGGCGCGGGCCTTTTCGTGGAAGACGATCCTGATTCTTGGGATCGCCGCCGGATTTTTGAATACGCTGCCGCTGGCGATGGCCACGCCGGTGGTGGATTATATCCTGAACTATACCCAGATACATTGTTTCTCTGAGCAACTCTGGCAGGGGAATCTCTACCCGCGCTGGTGCATGGAAGCCAATCTTGGGCATGGCAGCCCGGCGCTTTTGTTTTATTTTCCTCTACCGTATTATATCGCGGCAATTTTCCATCCGTTCGGGTTCGACCTGAATGTTGTTTACCTGCTCTCCAACGGGCTTGCGAATATCACGGCTTTCATCACCTGTTTCCTGTGGCTTCAAACTATCGTTACGGCGAAACGCGCGGCATTCTGCGCTTTTGTTCTGCTGTGGCTGCCCTATCACATGGAGGTAGAAACGGCGCGGCGCTCCTATGCCGAGCTGTGGTGCCTGTCGCTACTGCCGCTGGTGTTTTTATACATCCGGCAGATCATCGTTTCGTCGCTGCCCGCATGGCCGAAACTCGCTCTTGCAGTGGCCGTATGCTTTCTCTGTCACGCGCCTGCAACCATCATCGGGTTAATGGGAGCGGGCCTCTACGCGCTCATCCTTTGCCGGGGGAACTACCGGGGGCTGGCCTATGCCGCCGGGGCAGTGGCACTTGGTTTCCTCGCCACGCTTTTTCACTGGGCAGCGGCAAAATTCTTTTCTGGCTCCCTGAGCGATACGCTCGGAGGGGTAAACGAATGGCGAAAGATCTGGCTTAACCAATACATGGACGTCAGCGAGCTGGACTCAAACATAGGCTCTTTATACGTCTTTTTTATAGTGACGATGCCAATGGTTTTTGCCGCAGCCGTATGGGCATGGTTCAGGCGAAAACGCATTGACAACGCATGCGTGTATAATGAATTTAATGCATGGCTTGGCATTATGGTTTTTGCCTTTCTCTTGATATTTTCTATCTCCGATCCCGTGTGGGCGGTTATCGAGAAATTATCGCAGGTCAAAACGCCGTGGCGCATGCAGTCGCTGATCATGTTTGGAACGGTTTACCTGCTGGCGATAGCTGCCCAGTGGCTGCTTGCTGCACCGCATAAAAAGCGGGAAGGCAACGCAATCGTCGCGGCAGTATTTTTTATGTTTCTTGGGCTTTCCTACGTTCAGTCGGTCGACCCGAGAGAAGAGGAGGGGTATCGGCGCTTCGTTGCCGCGCGCTATATCCTGCCGTATTTCGCGCCGCGATGGGTCGACGAATCCTACATTACAGACAAACCGAAATTCCTCGCCGATTTTGCGGATACGGAAACCAGGGCACGGTTGCCGCATGGAAAGGCTAGCGTTACCCAATGGAATTATGACGGCATCGTTATTGCGACCGAAAACGCCAAATCCGGCACGCTGCAGATCGACCAGTTTTATTTCCCGCTATGGCATGCCACGCTCGACGGCGAGCCGCTAACGATCCGGCCGGAAGCGGAGAAAGGGCGCATCCTCGCCGACATCCCGGCAGGCCGTCATGATATCCGTTTTTATATAAGCGTATCAGAAGCTTTACCGCCTGCTTACCGTTATACGTGGCTATTGTCGCTGGCGGCATTCCTAGGAATTATTTACGGTTTTTACCGGGGTTTGACATCGCCGCGGGGGCGTGTTAGCTCTTAAAAAAATACATAAAAAAGTTTTGCAGGCCGTTTTCATTCACCCTTTTTTGTATGGAGCTGATGATGAAAACAGTCCTAAGTTCGATAGGCGCCGCGGCGGTTCTCGCCCTGGCGTTTTTACTTTTCCCCGATACCGCAC
>CAZBUX010000073.1:0-8149 GCA_964495185.1 uncultured Rickettsiales bacterium
GGCCATTTTTTACCTTATTTGTGGGCTCTATTTTAGCGGTAGTATATATTTACGCTAAAAATCAAAAACTGCATAATTTGTGTATGAAAAACGTTTTTGTTTTTCTGATGCGCTTATTGCTGATTTTTTTATGTTCCTATCTCATTGCACTTTTACTAGCCGGGCTAAATAATTTTCAAGCCGGATTGATATTCAATAATGTTGCAGAAATAGCGGTATTTATAACATGTATTGTAAGCTTGCATCTTATCAAACAGTTACGTTTTAAGGGCTAGATTAAAACCAGTGGTTTCCTTACTAGCGGCGGAGTCGGTAAGCGCATTGCGTGCAGCGTCTAAAATGCTTTCTCCGATTTCGGGATGCGCCTCATATGTCTTTAACGGGTTATCACTCCGATACTCGCGTGCGGAAAGCCGCAATTCTTGGAAAAACCGGTCAAATTTATTCGGAGCGTCTAGATATTTTGTCTTTATCGCTTCGGTTAGCGTGTCGGTTGCTTCCTCCTGGAAGCAAACAAGAGCCTCCCAACAGGCTTTGCCTAGCACCTTTTTGACAATACGATACGCCTGTCTCCGCTGCTGATGCGTAAATTCTTCTGAGGAGAGAAACTCGACCAATTTACCGACCCGTAAACTGATATGTTTGTCGGGATCATACTTAGCCTTCCAGCGTTCAACGCCTTTCTGCTGCCGTGCTATCATTTCCTGCTGCTCGCGCCATGCTTCGCGGAAGCTGCTTTGTTGTATCCATTGCTTTGCGGTGCTGTAGTCAACACCACACATTTTGGAGATTTGGTGAATTTTTCCGTAGTGTGGAGATTGCTTGGAAATTTTTTCTGACGCCTGGGGCAGTTCTTCAAAAAGCTCCGCCGCCAGTTCTACCGCATACAAGTATTGCAGCTGCGTTTGTAGATGGGGCTCACCCTCCCGCTTTGGAGACGCGGAAATCAATATCTCTTTGGTAAAACCTTTGCCGTCCCGACGCATGACTTGCCTGCGCTCCGTTGTCTCAAGCGCCAATTCCACAAGCCGAATTAGCGTCAATGGTGGCGACATGCCGGAATAAGTACATTTTTTCAACTGCGCGGCAATCCATACCCGCGTCTGTTTATCGGGTTTCTTCCCCTGCATGGCGAAATTATCAAAGCGGCGTTGCGCTTGCGCTTCCATCTCGATCCATTCATCGGAAGCGGCAATACCAAACGGATCAATGCTCATTCCTGCGCTGCCTTCACAGGGAGATTGATAATCTTCTGCGCAGCATGCTGCGCGGCGGCGTTTTCCAGTATGACGCCGAAGCGATTGGTTGCCTCGCGCAGCGGATCATCCGCAAGGTGGGCATAGCGGGCGGTGGTGGCAGTTTGCGTATGGCCCATTAAACGGCCAATAATCGGCAAACTCAAACCGCTGGATACGAGATGCGAGGCGAAGGAATGTCGCAAATCATGGATACGCACGTTTTTCAGTTCCGCTTTTTCGCAAACGTCCTCCCATGTGCGGCGGATTTCCTGCAATGGCTTTCCCTTAATATCGCCGGGGAAAATGAACGGTATGCCGACGATACGCTCCTGATTCATCTTTTCGAGCAGCGCCAGCGCCGCCGCGTTTAATGGTACATGCTCAGTTTTCTTCTGCTTGGTATGGGCGGAGGGCTTTATCCAGACGCCGCGCTCGAAATCCATATCCTGCCACTTGGCCGTAAGCACCTCGCCTTTGCGTGCGCCGGTTAAAATAAGAAGGCGAATTGCATTGGCAGAACGGGTGTTTGTATGATTATCCAGCTGTTCGCAGAGACGAGATATTTCATCGCCGGATAGCCAGCGGTCACGTTTCTGCTCTTGATAACGCTCAATGCCCTTTACAGGATTATCCGCGCACCAGCCCCATTTTACGGCCAGCGCGAACATTTTACTAAGCAGCGCCAAAACCCGATTGGCACGATAGGGGGCGGCGCTAAGAGCGCGGTGAATGTCATGGATATGGTTGCCAGTAATCGAAGCTACTTTCAAATTACCGATGCGCGGCAATATCAGTGTATCCAGCATGGCTTTATCGTTTCGGGCGGAAGCGGGGCGCTTTTTGGAGTAAGCGTGCTTATCCATGTATTCGTCCGCCAGCTGTTGCACCGTGGCTGCTTTGTGCGCCTTTTCCTTAGCCATAAGCGGATCGAATGCCTCCGCCGGATCGAATTTATTTTTCCCCGATGCAATTCTGCCCTTAAGCTCAAGCACCTTGGCGCGGGCAGCGGTAGTATTGAAGCCCGGCGCAGAGCCGAATTCTCCTATGGTGTAGCGCCGTTCCAGTCCATGCAGCGTATAACGCAGCACAAATGCTTTATGGCCGCCTGCGGTGATGCGAATGCCAAGGCCGGTAATCTCATCGTCCCAATACACCTTATTCCCCTTTGCAGGGGCTTCTAAACCGCGAATGAGTTTGTCGGTAATGATAGGCATGATGTCCGCTCCATGTCCGTTGTGTCCGTATTTTCAAGCATCGTGTCCGTGAACTTTCGTGCATCACAATCAGCAGTACGGATTATAATGTCAATCAAAAATAGAACTTTACATGAATGAAATAAACGGACATAAAACGGTATGAATCGAGCTATGGAGACTCTTAATCAGCGGGTCGTAGGTTCGATCCCTACTGTGCCCACCACTCCTTCTCAACGTGTTAACGGCCAGCCGCGCATCGCCTCACGCCGCGAGCCCGGCGAATTCTTTTTCCAGCCCAAGCATCGCTACCGCCTGTTTGAATACGCCGCTCGGGTTTGCGACGGCCAGCGCGCCGCCCGCGGCCTGCAGGTTCTTTTGCGTCGACAGCAGCAGCTGGATGCCCGGCGTGGTGATGAATTCGACGGCGGATGCGTCGAGCGTTAGCGTCTTGCCGGAGCCTGCGGTAAGCGCTTTCAGCCTGTCGGCTATCTCCTGCACGTTTTCGATGGTTACCGAAGAAGGAAGCGTGAAATCCATAAGTGCCCCTTACGTAAAAAACGGGCGGCCTCACTGCAGCCGCCCGCTTATTCAGTTTAATTTCTTGCGTTTACGCAATGCGTCTTGATCGCATCGACGTCGCGCATGACGCTTTCGACCGTTGCCAGCAGCATCTCACGCGAGTAGGGCTTGGTCATGTAGTTGATGGCTCCGGCGTCCATGCCCTCGTAGGCATCGTAATCCTGCACCTTGGCGGTCTGCATGACTACGGGGATGTGCACGAGGTTGCTGCCTTCCTGCTTGAGCTGCTTGAGTGTTTCCAGCCCGTCCATGACCGGCATCATGCTGTCGAGCAGGATCAGGTCGACGTCGGGGCGCCTGCCGAGTATGTCCAGCGCTTCCTTGCCGTTGGTTGCAGTCACTACCTTGTAGTTGGCGTCTTCTAAATGAGAGCAAAGTATCTTGAGTACGTGGGGTTCGTCATCGACTGCAAGTATGGTGTGCATGTTCTTTCCCTGTCCTTAAAAGTTGGAATCATTTCTTTGTAGGTTGGTACAGCGGTAATAGAACTTCGAACATCGCCCCCCCGCCGGGAACGTTGCCCGCCTTGATAGTGCCGTAGAACGCGCGCAGGAGGCGGCGGCAGATGGTAAGGCCGAGGCCGTTGCCGCCCCCGCGTATCTGCACCTGCCTGCCCTGCACGAAGGGCTCGAATATCTGTTCGAAGGCGTTCTCCGGGATGCCCGGGCCTTCGTCTTCGATGGTGATGGACACGGCGGGCACGTTGACTTCCGTGCCGTCGATGGTCATGGTCGTGTGCCTGAAGCGCCAGGTGATGTTGCCGTTCTCGGGAGAGAAGCGTATGGCATTGCTCATCAGGTTGACGAATACCTGCTCCGCGCGGCGGGCGTCGACCGTCACCTGCGTCGAGTCGGTCTGGTCGTCGATGGTTACGCGCAGGTGCTTTTCCTCGGTCAGCGCATGGATGGATTTCAGCGCGCTTTCGACGATTTCGCGCGCGGAGTGCGGCTTGAGGCTGAACTCCATGTTGCCGGTTTCGATCTTGGAGAAATCGAGGATGTCCGAGATCAGCATGTCCAGCCTGCGGCCGTTGGCGAAAATGTCGGTGAAATGCTCCTTGAGCGACGCGGTTTTGCCCTTGTCGCAATCGGCTGCGCCCATCTGCGCGAAGTTGACGATGCAATGTACGGGGGTTTTCAGGTCGTGCGTGATGCTGGCGAGGAATTCAGTTTTCAGGCGGTTGGCCTGTTCCGCTTTTTCTTTCGCTTGCTTCAGGTCGTAATGGCTGAGCTCTATTTCGTCCATCAGCACGTTGATGGTCATCGACAGTCGCTTGAACGACCAGAATTCGCCTTCCAGGTCCTCCGCCTTGGCTTCATCGCCGCGCTCGCGCGCCAGATAGGCGTTGAACTTCCGCAACCGGCGCAGCACGATTTCGCGCTCGAGATAGACGATCGAACGCGCGATGACTTCGCGCGCGTCGACGGGCTTGGTCAGGTAATCGGTGGCGCCCGCCTCGAAAATACGCGTCTTGTCGTGGTCCTGTGCCAGCGCGGTCTGGATAAGGATGGGCAGGCGGGCGATGCTCGGGTCGCGATCCTGGCGGATGCGGCGGCACAGCTCGAACCCGTCCATTTCCGGCATCATGATGTCTGACACCACGATGTCCGGCCTGAACGCGTGCAGTTTTTCCAGGCCTATCTTGCCGTTTTCGGCTTCCTCGATCGTGCTGAAGCCTTCTCTCCTGAAGATTTCGCGAAGCACGGTGCGGCTTAGGAAATCATCCTCGACGATAAGAATCCTGCAGCTGAGTATTTCGTTGCGCAGGCGTTCGTAAGGGTTGCTGTCTGGAATCATAGGCAGGGATTCATCGATTTTTTTTATGAGATGCTTATACATTAATAAGTAGAAATAAACAATAGAATAGCAACTTACTTAAATGATCGGTTATTTTTCGCGCGTTGCTTGCCCGCCTCTCATGCCTGCGCTACATTGGTAACCCATATGGATATGATCGGCGAACGAGTTGCAGCGATATTGAAACGGCTTTCCTGCGTACTGCCTGCGTGGCAGCAACCGGGGATCGCGGTGTTCGCGCCAGCAAGCGGCGACAGGCTCGCTGACATCAGCGCCGATACGGCAAAGACACTCGACAATAAAATCAGCCGCGCGAAAGAAGCGCAAGGTTCATGGGCATTGCTCACGCGCGGTGAGCGCGAACACTGGATCCGGCAGTATGCGCTGGCGCTGAAAGAAAGCCGTGCCGCGCTTTCCGATCTGGTCACGCTCGAAGGCGGGAAAACCACGAAGGAAGCTTTAGCCGAAGCGGACGGTTCCGCCGACGTGCTGGAGAAAACCATCAAGGACGCTTCACTGCCGGAATTAAACGGCATGCTGAGGCGCAAGGAACGTGCGCCGGTGGGCGTGGTCGGGCTTATCACCTCGTTCAATTTCCCGATGGCGGTGGCGCACTGGACGCTCGCGCCCGCGCTGCTTGCCGCCAACGCAGTGTTATGGAAACCGTCGGAAAAGACGCCGCTTGTCGCGGTGGCGTGCAAGGCGGTGTTCGACCGTGCCATGGGGCAGTACGCCGACCTGCTGCAGGTGATTATCGGCGGCAGCGATATCGGGCAGGCGCTGGTCGCGCATGAGAGCGTCGGCATGGTGAGCGCCACCGGCAGCGTGGGTATGGGGCAGGGCATCAGAAAAACACTTGAAGGCAAGCGGGGCAATGTCGCGCCCCCCGTGCTGGAACTGGGCGGCAATAACGGCGTTATTATTTCTGAAAAAACGACGCCGGCGCACCGGCAATGGGCGGTCGCAGCGATCACGAATTCGTTCTTCGGCACCACCGGCCAGCGCTGCACCAATACGCGCAGGCTTATCGTCCATAAGAGCGTTTGCGACGAGGTGGTGAAGGAATTCTCGCGCCATATCGAAGCCATGCTGGCGGCGGTGGTGAAAGACGGAAAAATCGATCCGGAAAATTCCTACGGCTACGGCGCGCTGATCGACGCCGACGCCTTCGCGCGTTTCGAAAAAGCCAAAGCGCAGGTGGCGGCGGAAAACGGCACGGTGAAATACGGCGGGCGTTTATTCGCCGAGGTATTCCCAGATGCGTATTACGTCGAACCGGCGCTGGCGTTGCTTCCGAACCAGACGCGGGTGATGTACGAGGAAACTTTCGCGCCGCTCCTGCTCATCGCGCCGTATGAAGGCGGCATCGAAAGCGCTGTGGCGATGGTCAACGCGCCGGATAATGCGGGGCTGGTGAATGGCATCTACACGCAAAGCCGCGCCGAGGCCGAATATTTCGCGCGGCATAACGGGGCGGGGCATACGCTCATCAACTCGCCCAAGGGTACGGGCACGCCTGCCTTCGGCATGGGTTTCGGGGGCAATAAGGAATCGGGCACCGGCGAAATTCTAAATAGCGCTGATCCGCTGGCGGCGTTCACGCGTCCCGGTACGTTCAGTCGCGTGGCGGAAAATAAAGAAATTCCACTGGAATAATCAGAATTTAATGCCCATCTCCGACACTTCGCACGGATAGCAGAACTTCGTCGTGGCGAGGTTTTCGGCGGCGACCGGCCACGGGCCGACGGCGGGGTCTTTGCGGTAGAGCGTGGCGGATTTGCTGAAGAATATTCCTGAGAACGAAGACGGCGCCTTGAACAGCGTGCCCGACGGTTCCGCGCGGGCGACGACCTGGTGTTTCTTGATGGCTTCCATTTCCTCGTACTGGCCCGGTACGAAGGTGCCGTTCACCATGCGGCCCATATACACCCGGTCACCCGCTTTCAGGCTTCCCTCGGCGATTAGATCGGCATAGGTGAGGCGCGGCTTTACGGCATAGTTTTCGAAGATGCCGGTTTCCTTTTCGGAAAGCGGCGCGATGCGCGTGAGCCCGAGCGTGTAGAGCAGCGACAGGGTGAACGACGCGGCGGTGTTCGGCGCTTCCGGATCTTCGTGGCGGCCTGCTTCGATGCCGGTCTGGGTGACGATATTGGGCAGCGGGAAGAGGATGGTTTTCAGCGTCTGCACCGTGACCGCCGCTGAGCTTCCCGCCGAAATCGCGTCGGCAAGTCCGGTGAGCAGGCGGCGGATGGGCGAGAATTCGAGGTCGGCATCGCGCTTGTGGTCGGTGATGCAGACCATGTCGCCGCGGGCGGAGTGGATGTCGAGGATGCCGGAGATATGCTGGCCGACGGTGTAGAGTTCCTGCGCGCGGGCGGTGTGGTGGTCGCTGGCGTCGCGCGTCATGAAATCCACCGGGATGCGGTTCATGTCGGGCAGCAGGTTGCCGCGCAAGTCGAGCCCGCAGCGATAGGGATCGCGGATTTCCTGCATGGCCTTGGGATCTTTTTCCCACGCGGTGAAATATTGTTTCGCGGCGAGAGGGTTGCCGATAATGCCGATCACCGTCTGGTCGAGGCGGTCGGCCTCCGAAAGTGCCATGGCCAGCGCGATGCCGGCAAGCCCCGCCGGTTCGTTGCCGTGAAGCTGCGCGATGATGGCGAACGGCGCGCTTTCGTGCTTGCCGGGGATGTAGATCGCCGCCGGGATGGTGCGTCCTCCGACTTCGACGTGGCTTGCCGCCACCGTTTCAAAAATCCTTTTTAGTTCGGGAATGCCCAGTGTTTTCCCAAAAAATGCGCGGCGGAAACCGAGCCCGTCGCGGAACACGGAAAAATCCTGCTGGAAAACATCGTGTAAAACTTGCCGGATAGGAGTAGTCATAAAGCCATGCTAGTCGATTCCATAAAAGAAGTCATCTTCATTGGTTTGCCTGGACCCACCCATAATTACGGAGGGCTGTCGGCGGATAATGTTGCCTCCAGCACGCACCGGGGGCAGGCCTCGAACCCAAGAGAAGCCGCGCTCCAGGCGCTGGCGCTGGCAAGGCTGCTGGCATCGCTTGGCCTCGTTGTCGGCATCCTGCCGCCGCAGCTTCGGCCCCATCTGCCATTGTTGCGCACGAGATTTTCCGGGGAGCCGGGGGAGTTGATCGCCAAGGCTGCGAAGGACGCGCCCGCGCTTCTGGAAGCCGCGTATTCCAGCTCGGCGATGTGGGTGGCCAACGCGGCGACGGTCACGCCCGCCTGTGACAGCGATGATGGAAAGCTCCATATCACTACCGCGAATCTTTTCACCAACCTGCACCGGCGCATCGAGGCGGAGGATACGCACCGTGTG
>CAZBUX010000074.1:0-8118 GCA_964495185.1 uncultured Rickettsiales bacterium
TCATGATTATTTCTCCAAAGACCTAAGTTATAGTTCTTTTTTTATGGGCGGCAGCGGCACCTGAGCGGGCCTACTGCCTACGGGAGGCTGATATAAGTCGTTCCCGAGCCATTTCAAGGTGGCGCACCTTATTTTCTTATTATCTGGATAGCAAGGAATTTCCTTGCGTTTTTAACCATTCGGGCAACGGCCGCGACGATGTCATAAAATCTTCACGTTTTATGCAGGGAAAACCATGTAAAATCCGGGAACGTTAATTTTCATACAGGGATAGAAATAGCATGGGTAAACCGGAAGGGCTGGACAGGCTGGAAAAAATCTTCGGAACGCACCGCGTATCCACACACGCGGATGCCACAGGAACGTCGTACATACTGAATTTCACCTGCAAGACGCCCGATTCCATGTTCGATAGTGATACTGCCGCCAAAGCGGGAATGGATTTCGCCGGGGTGGTTATCAGTTCGCTTACCGGGCTGACCCGGGATATGGGCATCCATAATCTCGATGCCCATAGCTCATGCCAGAACGGCGAAATGCTGATCACCGTCGCTTTTCCCGCCAAAGACATCGAAAACATACAATCACTGAAACTGCTTCGTTCCCTGAGCCATCTTAACTTCAAGCATCTGGAAGTGGCGATGAACCCGGAACTGGCCCAGCCTGAATCGGAATTCAGGGATGTGCCGCCGCCCGTGGCGAAAACAGGGAATGAGACGCCTCTGCAAAGCATCCAAAGCATTTTTCCGCAGGCAGAGTGGAAGCTGGTAAATCAGGGCACGGACGGCGAAGCCGTCCAGACAAAGGGTGCCGTAGCGCGGCCCGACGGGGTAATGTTCAACATCGACGAGGCGCTTGGCACTTACCTGCCCGTGGACAAGCGCGCCGTGAAGGTAACGATCCCTACGAAGATACTGACCGCCGAAAACCTGGAAAAACTGGAATCGATTGCACCGAAAATAGCGGACTTCCTGAAAGCTCCGCCAGAAAGGCACCTTCAGCCGTAATTGCCGTTCTCCTTTTCGCGGGAACGGCAGCGCCCAAGACTACCGCAACAAGCCCCTGGCCTTGCCCAGCGCCTCGCTGGCGCTTTCGCCTGCGTCGTTGAGTTTTTGCGTGGCGGATTCACCGGCGTTTCTGGGGGACTCGAGCGCACAGGTCTCAGCGCCGCCGGCTGGAATGCGGCACCATCCGGAGTTGCCGTTGCGGCGGCAGGCGGTTCCGGCGGCGTTGTACTGCTCCTTGCCGACGATGTAGACTTCCGCATATTTACGGCAATCCGACTGCGATTTGCTGGTGTAGTAATCCTCGACCTTGATCGTCGCCTGCGCGCTGGGGGAGGTCCACGTATAAGTCTGGCCAGCTGCGACTGAATCGAGCGCGTAGTCAAACATCTTGGTGCGGTATTCGCGGTCGGCGTCGGTAAGGTCGCCGGAGGTGGCGAACGGCGATACTGCAATTCCCTTCGGCTTCATCGCAAACCACACCATGTACCCGCCCGCGCACAAAATCAGGACGATAACGGCGATACCGATTGTTCTGTTGGTGTTCATAAGCTAGCCTCCATTTTGGTATTATCCTGCATCGATTAATAAATATATAAACCATAATCCAATGTCATCTGCCACCGCAATTTTAGTGACCTATAACAGCATGGAAGTGATCGGCAATGCCTTGCAGGCGTTGCGGGCGGAAAAGCAAATCCGGGATATTTATGTGGTGGATAATTGCAGCAAAGATGGCACGCAGGCACACATACGCACAGACTTCCCCGGCATAAAACTGATTGGAAACGCAAAGAACGAGGGCTTTGGCCGGGGTAACAACGCTGCGCTGCAGAAAGTGGAAACGGCTTATGCCCTGCTGGTAAACCCCGATGCAGTGCTGCAACCGGGAGCACTCAGCCTGTTGCTTGCAGCAGCGGAACGCTACCCGGATGCAGCCATCCTCGCCCCGGCACTGCTCGATGAAAACGGCGAAGCGCACCACAGCTTTAAGCGCAACGTGTTCGAGCGCGAAGCCAATGACGACGAATATATTGCGCCAGAAGGGGAGCTGTGCGCCGGGTTCCTGTCGGGCGCGGTGATGCTGCTCAACATGAGCCTGATAAAACGTATCGGATTCTTCGATCCGAACATCTTTCTTTATTACGAGGACGACGATTTGTGCCTGCGCGCACGGCAGGCCGGTTACGGGCTTGTATATGTACCGCAGGCGCAGGCCGTACACCTTATGGGCCGCTCCAGCGGCGAGTCGAAACCGGAAGCGGAATATTTCAAGCAGAAACACATGATCTGGTCGCGCCTATATATAGAGAAGAAATACCACGGCGAAAAAGCCGCAAAGAAACTGGCGGGAAAACTGCGCGCGCAATACGCGCTGAAAGCCGCCCTCAGCCTGATCGCCTGCAAACGCAAAAAAGTGAATCGCTACCGGGGGCGGCTGGAAGGCATCTTCGAGTTCAGCGCGCCGCCAGCACGACTCCAAGCGAAATAATCGCCAGCGCCGCCCAGCCGAAGGTGAGCCAGCGGTTTTGCATGCTCCGCCGCCCGGCATGCATGGATTCGATGGTGAGCGGGTGGAGGCGTATACCCTGAGGGTCGGAAAGGTTTTTCAAGGCGGTTTCGATATTCTTCAGCATGGCGGGGAAATTACGGGCGGCGTTCATGCCCTGTTTCGCTCCGTCCTTGAGTTTTCCGCCAATGCCGAAATGCTCCTGCGCCCAGTTTTCCATCATCGGGCGTGCGAGTTCCCACATATTCAAATTGGGATTGAGCATGCGGCCCACGCCTTCGGTGACCATCATGGTTTTTTGCAGCAGAAGCAGTTGCGGCTGCGTTTCCATCTCGAATTCGGCAGCGATCTTGAACATCTGGCCGAGCAGGTTGGCCACGGAAATTTCATTGAGCGGCCTGCCGACGATGGGCCGCGCCACCGCCATGCAGGCCTGCGCGAAAGCTTCCACCGATTTACCTGCGGGCACGTAACCGGCACGGAAATGCATTTCGGCGACATGACGGTAATCCTCGTTCATAAAGCCGCGCAATATCTCGGCCATGAACAACCGCGAATCCCAGTCGAGCCGTCCCATGATGCCGAAATCCACCGCGACGAGATCGCCGCGCGCATCCACAAATAAATTGCCGGGGTGCAGGTCGGCATGGAAGAATCCGTCGCGGAACACCTGCGAGAACAGGCTATTGGCCGCCTTCGTAAGAATATCGTCGGGTGAATGCCCGCTTTTTTTGATCGCTTCGACATCATGCAACGGAATACCTTCGATCCATTCCATCGTCAGCACGCGCCTGCCGGTGAGCGTCCAGTCGATTTTCGGCACGCGGAAACCGGTGCCGTGGGGCGCGATATTGGCGGCAAGTTCGGCGGCGGCTGCACCTTCAAAACGCAGGTCAAGCTCGAAGAATACCGATTCCTTCAACGTCTGTACCACCTGCAAAGGTTTCAGGCGGCGGGCGTCGCCCATGCGCCGCTCCATGATTTCGGCGATCCAGAAGAATAAATCGAGATCGCGCGCGAAACGCCTTTCTATATCGGGACGCAATATTTTGACGGCGACGGTGCGCCCGTCTTTCGTAACGGCCTTATGCACCTGCGCGATGGACGCAGCGGCCACCGGCTCGGCTTCGAACTGGTCGAACAGCCACGCGATCGGCTTTTGCAATTCATACTCCACCGTAGCGCGAGCGGTAGCGGTAGAAAATGGGGGCAGGGAGTCGCGCAGACGGGAGAGGTCTTCTGCAAAATCGTCGCCGATCAGATCGGAGCGCGTGGACAGGAGCTGGCCTAGCTTGATGAACGCAGGCCCGAGCTTTTCGAGCGCGCTCGCCAGCCGTTCGCCTTTCCGCTTCTGCGATTTGCGGCGGAACGGCGCTAGCACAAAGCTGAACGGCAACACCTTTAGTTCATCAAAAATAAACAGCGCGTCCTCACGCGCGAAAATGCGCGCGATGGCAAAAAGGCGGCGGGTATTGCGCAGACCTCGCAGCATCATAATTTACGCGCAGAATGCATGGCGACGACGCCATGCGTGAGATTGCGGTATTGCGCGTTGCCGAATCCCGCCGCTTCGATCAGGCGCAGGAATTGTTCCTGCGGCGGAAAACGGCGTATGCTTTCAACCAGGTATTGATAGGCCGCACGGTCGCCCGTTACGAGTTCGCCGATTTTAGGGATCACGTTCAGTGAATAGGCGTCATAGGCTTTACGCAGCACGTCACCCGGCACACGGCTGAATTCCATGCACAGGAAACGCCCGCCCGGTTTAAGCACGCGGAATGCTTCGGCCAGCGCACGATCGATATGGGTGACATTGCGGATACCGAACGCGATCGTATAGGCATCGAAATGCGCATCAGGGAAGGGGAGCGCTTCGGCGTTGCCGCAAATCCAGTCAAGCCCGGCCAACCGGTTCTGGTCGATAGCCCGGGCGCGGCCTTCGCTAAGCATCTGGCCATTGATATCGAGGACTGTGACCCGGCAATCGGCGCGGTCGCGGATACGAAACGCGATATCGCCCGTGCCGCCGGCGACATCGAGGATATTCTGGCCCGCACGCGGGGCGAGCCACGCCACCATGTCACGCTTCCACAGGCGGTGCAGCCCGGCGCTCATGAGATCGTTCATCAGGTCGTAGCGAGGCGCGACGCTGTCGAATACCGCACGGACGAGAGGTTCTTTTTCTGCCTCGGGGATATCGCGTGCGCCGAAGGATGCGGTGTTTGGTTTCATGGGTTGCTTAGGCTTCATGGGTTTCGTAGTAATATAGGCCACAACATATGCAACCTGCTAAACCTAAGCAACCCATGAAACCCTCCTAATGCCAGAATTACCTGAAGTCGAAACCGTCCGCCGGGGGCTCGAAAAAGCCATTTCGGGGGCAAGAATCGTAAAAGTGACGCTCCGGCGTGCCGGTTTGCGCATTCCCTTCCCCGAAAACCTTCCCCGGCAACTGGCAGGCAGGACGATCGTTTCCGTGGGCCGGAGGGCGAAATACCTGCTGTTTTCGCTCGATTCGGGGGACGTGCTGGTCGCGCATCTTGGGATGAGCGGAAAGTTCATTTTACTGGCGGATAAGCCCGAAACATGGGGAAAACACGATCATGTGGTAATGGCGCTCGCAGATGGCAGGTGGCTGGTATTTAACGATGCCCGCCGTTTCGGGCTGATGACGCTGGCGAGGGGGGATGAGCTGGAAAAACTATCATTTTTCACCGGTATGGGGCCGGAGCCGTTTTCCGGGCAGTTTTCCCCGGAATACCTCAAATCCAAGCTTTCCGCACGTTCCATGCCGGTGAAACCAGCGCTGATGGATCAGGCGCTGGTGGTCGGCGTGGGGAATATCTATGCCAGCGAAGCGCTGTACCTTGCCGGAATCCACCCGCGTACGCCCGCGAAAAAAGCGGCTAAACATGCCGCAGTACTGGTACAGACCGTATGCCGGGTACTGGATGACGCCATACGGTCGGGCGGCTCATCTTTGCGCGATTTCGTGCAGCTTTCGGGCGAGGAGGGGCACTTCCAGCACCGCTTCAATGTCTACGGCCGCGCTGGAAAACCTTGCCCGCGCTGCGCCGAACCCATAAAAACCTTAAGGCAGGCGGGCCGTTCCACGTTTTTCTGCCCCGGCTGCCAGCGGTAGCGGCCTGTATTACCGGCAGGAAACCGTAACCGCATGGAGAATTTATTTCGGAGGCAAAACAGTGCGTCAAGCGCGCCGCTGCTAAAACCGGGGTCAACGCCAAAAAACCGAGAAAAACCAAGCCTTGTGGCCTGTGGATAAAAAGTGGTTTTAGCAGTCGAATTGCCCTTGACGGGGGGGTAAAACATAGTTAGTGTCAGCCTCCCATCGCGATTGGGTTTCGGTATAAAGCACTATAAAAAAAGCAACGGGTAAACACTATGGCTAATCATAAATCGGCTGAAAAAAGAGGTCGCCAGACCATCACCCGCACGGCGGTAAACCGCACGCGCGTAAGCCGCATCCGCACTTCTATCAAGAAGGTCGAGCTCGCTATCGCCACCGGCAACAAAGCCGAGGCGCAGAAAGCTCTCAGGGAGGCACAGCCGGAACTCATGCGTGGCGTCACTAAAGGCGTGGTGAAAAAAACCACCGCCGCGCGCAAGATGAGCCGATTGTCAGCCCGGATCAAAAAACTCGCCGCCTAACTAAGTCCTCTTTTTATTGTGACCTTCCAGCTGCCCCGTCAAGAGGGCAGGCGAATTCTTACGTCCTAAAAACGCAAAAGGGAGAGTTATCGATCATGACCGCCATGCCAAGGCCGAACGCGCCCTCGCCGAGTCCAGCGCTTTCCGATCTGTTGCAAGACAGCTGCGGGCGCCGCGTAAACGACCTTCCCTATGCCGGTGAAATACTCCCCGTCTCCACCTATGAATTCCTGCGTACCAATGGCGGCATCCTCGTCGATGTACGCACCACACCCGAATGGCAGCAGGTCGGCGTGCCAGACCTCTCGGCTACGCAAAGCCGTCTGCTTACCATCTCGTGGAAGACCTACCCGACCTATGCCGTGAACCCGCAATTCGTCGAGATGCTTTCCGCCGACGAAGACGTCACGCTCGATACGCCGCTCTTTTTCATCTGCCGCTCCGGTGCTCGCTCGCTCGACGCCGCGCTGGCCATGACCGCTGAAGGCTACCGCTACTGCTTCAACGTTGAAAATGGATTCGAAGGCGAAACGCAAGGCTGGAAATCCGCCGGACTCCCCTGGAAGCAGGGCTGAACCATGACGCAAACGCAAGCTCTTCCCGAAACCACCGCTCACGACACCCTGTCAGCCGCATGGGATAATGTAAGCCGCCAGCTCAACGTACTGCACGGCGACGCCGTTTACAAAAGCTGGATCAAACCGCTTCGTTATGTCGGCAAAGTGCATCAGACCGTGCATCTGGCCGTACCCACGCGTTTCATGCGCGAATGGATCAATACGCATTATGCCTCCGATATTTTCCGCCTGTGGGAACGTGAACCCGGCACCGAGGGGTTCCTGATCGATATCCGCGTGCAGCAACAGGGCGCAAGCCAGCCCGTTCCCGCCGCCGAACAACCGGCAGCACCTCAGCAGCCCCAGCCCGCCGCCACCGTGCTCACCGCAGGAACATGGCAGACAGGCGGCGATTCGCACGAGAACGATCTGCATGTCGGCGCGCCGCTCGACCCGCGTTACACGTTCGAAAATTTTGTCGTCGGCAAGCCCAACGAGCTGGCGCATGCCGCCGCGCGCCGCGTGGCGGAATCGTCGCAGGTGGTCACCGGCTGCAACCCGCTTTTTTTATATGGCGGTGTCGGACTCGGTAAAACCCACCTGATGCACGCCATCGCGTGGCACATCCGCCGCAACACGCCCGAACGCCGCGTCATCTATCTCTCGGCGGAAAAGTTCATGTACCAGTTCATCAAGGCGTTGCGCTACAAAGAAGCTTTCGCCTTCAAGGAGCAGTTCCGCTCGGTGGATGTGCTTATGATCGACGACGTGCAGTTTATCAGCGGCAAGGATTCCACGCAGGAAGAATTTTTCCACACCTTCAACGCGCTGGTCGACCAGAACAAGCAGCTCATTATCTCCGGCGACCGCTCGCCGTCCGATATGGAAGGCATCGAGGAGCGCGTGCGCTCGCGTCTGGGTTGGGGACTCGTGGCCGATATCCACGCCACGACCTACGAACTTCGCCTCGGCATCCTCCAGTCAAAAATCGAAAAGATGCAGGGCATCGAGATTCCGCCGAAAGTGCTGGAATTTCTTGCCCATAAAATCACCTCCAACGTCCGCGAGCTGGAAGGCGCGCTCAACCGCGTCGTTGCCCACGCCACGCTGGTCAGCCGCCCGATCACTCTGGAATCGACGCAGGAGGTGCTGCACGACCTGCTGCGCGCCAACGACCGCCGCATTACCATCGACGATATCCAGAAACGCGTCGCGGAGCACTACAACATCAAGGTGTCGGATATGCATTCGGCGCGGCGTTCGCGCTCGGTGGCACGCCCCCGGCAGGTGGCCATGTATCTCTCGAAAAAATTTACCGCCAAAAGCCTGCCTGAAATTGGCCGCCGCTTCGGGGGCAAGGACCACACTACCGTTATCC
>CAZBUX010000075.1:0-8042 GCA_964495185.1 uncultured Rickettsiales bacterium
GAATTGCTTTCGGTCATGCGCGCAAACGGCGCGCACTGCATGCTCGTCTCCGGCGGGTTCGATTTTTATACCGCACGCGTCGCCGAACTCCTCGGCTTCCACGAACACCGCGCCAACCGGCTGGAAATTACAGACGGAAAACTCACCGGGCGCATCATCCATCCCATTCTCGGTAAGGAAGCCAAGCTCGCGGCACTGAACGAAGCCTGCAGAACGCTTGGGCTTGCGCCTGAAGAAACGCTGGCCGTCGGGGACGGCGCCAATGATCTGCCGATGCTTCTGGCGGCAGGGCTGGGGGTTGCGTATCACGCCAAACCCACCGTGCGCGCACAGGCGAAAGCCCGCGTCGGCAATAGCGACTTGCGTGCGTTGCTCTGGGCGCAGGGATTCACTATCTAAGGACGAAGCCGCCCGACTCGTGCATCAGGTACCGGATTTTATCCGCCACGCCCGATTCGTCCGGATACGGCACCGCCACCGATTGCGCAGAAAGATTCTGCGCCGTAAATAATCCCAACGCGCGGCGCATGTGATAAGCCGAGGTCACAAGAATGATATGGTCGCCGAGCTTTTCCCGCGACAATATCCGGGCGGACAATTTTGCATTCTCAGCTGTGCTTCGCGCCTTCGGCTCAACGATAATGGCGCTCTGGGGCACCCCCTGCTCCATGGCATAGCGCGCCATGGCCAGCGCTTCGATCTGCGCGTTGGCTACCGCGCCGCCGGTAACGATCATTTTCGGCGCGTAGCCGTCTTTCCACAATTCCACGCCGCGCATGACGCGCGATCGCAGAACCGGCGTAAGCGTTCCGTCAGCATTGGCGTGCGAGCCTAGCACGATGATTGCATCGGCTTTGCGCAGCGACGTATCGTTTACGGTGTAATACTGCGCCATGCCGTAAAATCCTGCCGCCGCCAGCGCAAGCATCGCCAGCGAGGCGAGAACGGCAATGCGAAGTAAAGTGCGGCGGCGCATGGGGATGAAGAAAGACGGCTAGTCTTTCTGATCCTTTTCTTCTTTCTTCTCTTCGGTCGGCAGCGTAATGAACGCTTCTTCATCGCCGTGCAGCACTTTCACCAGCGCGAATTTGCGCCCGGCTTTTTTAGCGGCGTCGATGGCTTTTTTGAAATCGTCGACAGATTTGACGGGCGCGCTGTTAACGTCAATGATGATATCGCCGTCACTGAGGCCTTTCTTGGCTGCGTCCGAGCCGCGCTTCACATCGACCACCGCAAGGCCCGACACTTTATCGTCGAGCTTAAGCTCGGTGCGCAAGGCAGGCGTGAGCGGCGACAGCTCCATGCCGAGCACGGTTTCCGACGGGGTTTTGTTACTGCCGGATTTCTTGTCGGCGCCGCTCTGGTCATCAGCTTCGTCGGCACTTTCGTCGAGCTCGCCGATTTTGATGTCCACCGTCTTGGACGCATTTTTACGCCAGTAAGTGAGCGCTACGGTTTTGCCTATTTTCGTTTCAGCGACCATCCGCGGCAGGAAACGCATCTCGCTGATTTCCTTCCCGTCATAGGCCGTAATCACGTCGCCCGGCTGCACGCCCGCCTTGCCGGCAGGACTATCCTTGCTGATATCCAGCACCAGCGCGCCCATAGGCTTGGGAAGCCCGACGCTATCGGCGACTTCTTCCGAGACTTCCTGGATTTTCACGCCCAGCCAGCCGCGATGCGTGCGACCGAATTGCTTCAACTGGTCGATCACAGGTTTGGCAAGCGCGGTGGGAATGGCGAAGCCGATGCCCACGCTGCCCCCCGACGGGGAAAAGATCGCGTTATTGATGCCGATGACTTCGCCCTTGGTATTAAACAGCGGACCGCCGGAATTGCCGCGGTTGATCGGCGCGTCGGTCTGGAGGAAATCGTCAAAAGGACCGGCATTGATCGAGCGCTGGCGCGCCGAAATAATCCCCTGCGTCACCGACCCGCCGAAGCCGAACGGGTTGCCGATGGCGATCACCCAGTCCCCCACGCGCATGGCGTCGGAATCACCGAAAGTCACATAAGGCAGCGATTTCTTGGATTCTATTTTAAGCAGGGCAAGGTCCGTTTTCTTATCACGGCCGATGATTTTTGCCTTGTACTTGGTGTTGTCGCTGGTGGTGACCGTGATTTCCTCAGCCGCGTCGATCACATGGTTGTTGGTCACGACGTAAGGCGCGCCGTCGATATTGATGATAAAACCGGAGCCGAGCGAATAGACTTCATGCTCTGACTCGTCCTTGCCCTGCTTCTGGCCGAAGCGGTCGAAGAACTCGCGGAACGGTTCGAATTGCGGATCATCGGGCAGGTCCTGAAACGGCATGCCGAACATCTGCACGCTGCCCTTCATTTTCTGCGTGGTGGAAATATTGACCACCGCCGGGGAAAGCTTATCGACGAGATCAGCGAAGCTCTGGGGCATCGCGGCGCCCTGCGCGTAGGAAACGGATGCAAGGGGCAGCAAAAGAAGCAACGCCAGACCGGCAGCACGCAACGCACATCGAATCGTCTTCATGTATCCTCCCGAAAATGAACCGTGGCGGTAATATAGTGTTCTTTACCGTAATCTCAAGGCCAGCGAACGCGGCGCGTGTGTTTCGGAACGTTCGGGAGATCAGCGCGCGGGCGTCATCCCACCTTTTTCCATGTAGCGCAGGAATTCGTTGTCTGGCGACATGATCACCGTAGTGTCTTTCTGCGACAGCGTTTTGCGATACGCCTGCATACTGCGATAAAACTGGAAGAAGTCCTGATCCTGACCAAAAGACTGGGCAAAAATCTTGGTCGCCGCCCCGTCGCCTTCGCCGCGCAGTATGTCGGCTTTCTTGCGCGCCTCGGCGAGGATGATGGTGCGTTCCTTATCGGCCTGCGAACGGATTTTCTGAGCATCCTCGGCACCCTGCGCGCGGAACTGGTTGGCCTCGCGCGTACGCTCGGTCTGCATGCGCTTGTAAATACCGTCGGAGTTAGCGGGCGGCAGATCGGCGCGCTTGATGCGCACGTCGACTACTTCAATGCCGAAGCCGCCGCGCGTGGTTTTCTCGCCTTCGCTCTGCATACCCATCGCCTGCGCGTTCACCAGCGCGCGGATATCCTGCATGATTTCGGGACGTTTCTCAGAAATCACCGTAAGCAGCGGGACGCCGCCGATGACTTGCCTCAGGCTGGATTCGATGATGGAATTAAGCCGCGAGCGCATGTTAGCTTCCGTGCCTACCGCCTGCTTGAAGCGCAGCGGATCGGTGATGCGGTAGCGCACGAATGCGTCCACGATCAGGCGCTTCTGGTCGGCGGCAATGACTTCCTTCGACTCGGCGTCGAAATCGATCAGGCGCTTGTCGAAATATTCCACGTTCTGCACGAAGGGCATTTTGAATTTCAGGCCCGGCGTCTGTTCGGCGCGGATGAATTTGCCGAATTGCAGCACCAGCGCCTGCTCGGTCTGCTTTACGACGAAAAGGGAATTAGCCAGTAAAAACAGGCCGACGAGCGCGCCGCCGAAAATCAGGGTAGTCGCTTTCATTTCGCATCCTCCGGCGTTTTATCCGCGCCGCGAGCCTTAAGCTCCGGCAGCGGTAGGTACGGCATGACGCCCTGCGTGGTTTTTCCCTCGACGATCACCTTGCTCATTCCCTGCAGGATATCTTCCATGGTTTCGAGATAGATGCGCTTCTTAGTGATGTCGCGCGCCTCCTTGAATTCTTTATACACAGAGTCGAATTTCGACGCCTCGCCCTGCGCGCGGGCGATGATTTCCTGCTTGTAGGCTTCGGCGTCCAGCACCATCTGCTGTGCCGCGCCGCGTGCCTTGGGCAGGATGTCGTTGCGATACGCTTCCGCTTGGTTGCGCGAAGTTTCGAGATCGGCGCGCGCTGTCTGCACGTCGCGGAACGCGTCAATCACCTGCGACGGCGGATCGGCTTTCAGCATATTGACCGCCACCACTTCGATACCGGCCTGATAATGGTTGAGCGTTTCCTGAATGAGTTTTTTGGTATTCTGTTCGACCAGCAATTTTCCCTCGGCGAGCACGGTGGCGATCGGCGTGCGGCCGATCACTTCGCGCATGGCGCTTTCGGAAACGGCCTTCACCGTGCTTTCAGGATCGCGCACGTTGAACAGGTAATCGGGCGCGGCGCTGATTTTCCACTGCACTTCGAAATTGATGTCGATGATGTTTTCGTCACCGGTCAGCATCAGGCTTTCCTCACCGATCGACGCCTCGCCGCTCTTGCCGCGCAAGCTCCCGGAATGATAGCCGATTTCGACGCGGTTCACCGCCGTCACCTTCGGCGTTTCGACGGTTTCGAAGGGGTACGGCAGATGGTAATTCAAGCCCGACACGGTGGTGCGGTGGTACTCACCGAAGCGCATGACCACGCCCTGCTCGTCTGCCTTGACGAAATAAATCCCTGACGACAGCCACAGAAGCAACGCGATAACAAACAGCAATATCAGGCCCTTGGTGCCGTCATTACCGTTGCCGCCAAACCATTTGCGCAGCACTTCCTGCGCACGGCGGGCGAATTCGTCGAAATCCGGGCCGGGAGGCGGACCGTCACCCTCGGGCGGTTTCTGGTCGCCGCCGGGGCGTCCCCACGGACTCTGGAAATCACCGCCCTGCCAACCGCCTTTATCGCCCCACGCCATTGAACGTTCGTTCCTTACTGGTTATTCACATTGTGATGCATTATATAGGGGCAGACTTAGGGAAATTGCAAGTACATGTCGCCAGCAAAAGAAAAAGTAGAAGCCGCCCTCAGGGAAGTCATCGACCGCGACAGCGGCGCGGACGTTATGACTTCGGGTATGATTTCGGGGCTTAGCGTCGAAGGCGGCAAGGTCGCCATGCTGATAACCATAAATCCCGCCGACCGGCAGAAGAAGCAATACCTTGAAGCCGCCTGCACGGAAAAAGTGAAGGCAATTCCCGGCGTCACCTCGGTCACAGCGGTACTCACCGCGCATTCAGACAGCGAAAGCTCCTCTCCCGCCGCGCGCAAGCCTGCGCAGTGGCACCGCGAGCCGTTGCCGTATGTAAGAAAAATCATCGCCGTCGCATCCGGCAAGGGCGGCGTCGGAAAATCCACCACCGCCGTCAACCTCGCCCATGCGCTGGTGCGATCGGGAAAACGCGCCGGGCTTCTCGACGCCGATATTTACGGGCCGAGCATACCGCGCATGATGGGGCTCATGAATGCGCCGCAGCCTGAGATCGCCGACGGTAAAATGCAGCCCCCCCGCGCACGCGGCATCCCCTGCATGTCGATGGGCTTTATCACCGGCGATCAGGCGGCAGTGCTTCGCGGCCCGATGATCAGCAAGACATTGCAGCAGCTCCTGCGCTTCACCGCATGGGGCACAGAGAAAGAACCGCTCGACGTCCTGCTCGTCGATATGCCGCCCGGCACCGGCGATATTCATTTGAGCATGGCGCAGCAGGTGCCGCTTGACGGCGCCATCATCGTCACCACGCCGCAGGAAGTGGCCGTCATGGACGCACGCAAATGTTTGCAGATGTTCCTGAAGGTAAACGTGCCGATTCTCGGCGTTATCGAAAACATGAGCGGCGATCTGTTCGGCAACGGCGGCGGCAAAAAACTTGCTGAGGAAACCGGCGCACCGTTCCTCGGAGAAATCCGAGCGGATATCGCGGTTCGGGAGGCAAGTGACGGTGGGAACGCCTACAACGGCAGGGCTGCCGTTATCTATAGCGAGATTGCAGAAAAATTATAACGTTCCCCGCTTGATCTGATCCTCCTCGATCGACTCGAACAGCGCCTTGAAATTCCCCTCACCGAAGCCTTCGTCGCCTTTGCGCTGGATGATTTCGAAGAAGATGGGGCCGATCACCGTGGCGGTGAAGATTTGCAGCAATATGCCACCGTCATGCGCACCGGGTTTCGATTCGGGGGCGCCGTCGATGAGGATGCCGTTCTCCTTCAGCCGCGCAACGTTTTCACCGTGGCCGGCAAGGCGCGCGTCGATCTTGTCGTAATAGGCGGCGGGCGGCGGAGCCATGAAGCGCACGCCTCGGGTTTTCAGATTTTCCACTGTGCCGTAGATGTCGCCGGCAGCAAGCGCGATATGCTGGATGCCCTCGCCCTTGTATTCGCGCAAATATTCCTCGATCTGCGATTTGTCGTCGGAGGATTCGTTGATGGGAATGCGGATTTTGCCGCAGGGGCTGGTCATCGCCTTGCTTTTAAGCCCCGTGAGCTTGCCTTCGATATCGAAATAGCGGATCTCGCGGAAGTTGAACACGCGCTGGTAGAACCCGGCCCATTCGTCCATGCGCCCCCGGTAAACGTTGTGCGTCAGGTGGTCGATAAGCGTAAGCCCCGCACCTTTCGGTTTCTGGTCAACGCCGGGCAGCGGATTGAAATCCACGTCGTAAATCGAGCGGTCGCCATAACGGTCGACGAGATAGATGACGCTGCCGCCGATGCCGCGTATGGCGGGAATGGCAAGCTCCATCGGCCCCACTTTCGATTCCACGATCTCAATGCCGAGTTCGCGCGCGCGCCTGACGGCAACGGCGGCGTTCTTGACGCGAAACGCCATGGCGTTAGCCGACGGCCCGTGCGCGTTATAAAACCCTTCCGCATGGCTCGATTTTTCGGCGTTCAGGATAAAATTGATATCGCCCTGCCGCCACAGCTGCACGTTTTTCGAGCGATGATGCGCCACGCGCGAAAAGCCGAGCTGCGCGAACAGCGCTTCCAGCGGCGCGGGGTCGATGGCGGCGTATTCGATGAACTCGAAGCCGTCGGTGCCCATCGGGTTGGTGGTGTCAGCCATCACAAATCCTTCGTGAAATGATACCCGAGGATAACGTATCCTTCGCGGAAATAAAAGCGGTGCGAGGGGTAATTATGCGTGTAGCTGTCGAGCACGGCGATTTCGCACTTCAGGCGGCGCGCCTCTTTTTCCACCCAGCCGACCAGTTTTTTACCGATGCCGGATTTGCGGTGCTTCGCATCGACCACGACGTTGTCGATGTCGATATATTTCCCGCACCAGAAACGCCACCCCACCCAGAATCCGGCGAGTCCGACCAGCGTTTCGCCTTTATACGCGCCCACGCAGCGGTAATTCGCCTCGCGCATGGAAGTAAGCAACTTGGTAAAGCGCGCACGGGTCATTTTCGGGTTGGCCTGCCTGACCAAAGGGTACATGGCGGGCAGATCGGCTTTATCGGTCAGTTCGCGCAAGACAAGGGCAGTGCTTGGTTTTCGAGGCATGGATTTTTCATCGGGAATCGGTTATCATTCGCTTATGCTAAGAGCAGATGAACACCCGCCCGGCATGCGTGCCGATTATACGTTCGATTTCGACCCGGCGCAATATCGGGCCGATGACCACGCGTTGTGGCATGAGCTGTGCGAACGCCAGAAACCCATCCTGAAGAACCGCGCCTGCAACGAATACCTCGATGCCGTGAACCAGCTAGGCGTGCTGACCGAAGCCGGAATTCCCGACTGGCGCCGTATCAGCGACCTGCTGGAAAAAACCACGCGCTGGCAGCTGGTGATGGTGCCCGGCCTGATTCCGGGAAAAATCTTCCTTGAGCACCTGTCCAGGCGCCAGTTCCCTGTCACATGGTGGATACGCGAGCGCGCCAAGATCGATTACCTTCAGGAGCCGGACATTTTCCACGACCTCTTCGGCCACGTTCCGCTTCTGGCCAATCCCGTGTTCGCCGATTACATGCAGCAATTCGGGCTCGGCGCCGTGAAGGCGGAAAAGCTGGGTGCAGGCGGCATGATCAACAAACTCTACTGGTTCACCGTGGAATTCGGCCTGATACAGACCGACGCTGGCTTGCGCATTTACGGCTCCGGCATCGTTTCCTCGGCCAAGGAAACAGTCTACGCGCTGGAAAGCAAAAAACCCAACCGGATAGGCTTCGACCTCATGCGCATGATGCGCACCGATTACCATTACGACGATATGCGGAAAACCTATTTCGTCATCGACAGCTTTGTAGAGCTGTTCAGAGTAACCCGTCCCGATTTCACGGAGTCTTACGCGGATCTCAGGAAACTGCC
>CAZBUX010000076.1:0-7854 GCA_964495185.1 uncultured Rickettsiales bacterium
ATGTGCGAAACCATCGCCGTGCGCACAAAGACCCTAAAGAACGCGGGCTGTACGTATTGCGCTGCGACATTAAAGCGTACGGCGAATCCATCCCGGTGCTGCCGTCTTCGCCGCTGTGGGAACAGCTTTACGGGCTGATGAATAACGCCTATGGGCGTGAAGCGAGCGCCGAAGAAAAAGCGCTGCTTGCGGCGTTGATACGCCCGGATATAGAGCATCCTGAAGGCGGCGTATACCAGCCGCTTTACGGCATTCCTGACGGCGCGCCGGTATCGGCCCTGCTGCTCAATCTTTATGTGCGCCCGCTCGATGAAATGCTGGCCGGGGTCGCGGGCGGATTCTACGCGCGTTTTGGCGATGACATATTGTTCGCCCATACTGATATGAACGTATTTAACACAACCGTGGCACAGGTGGATGGCACTCTTGCCACGCTGTCGCTCACGCGTAATCAGGCCAAAACTAAAACGCTGTTTTACAATGCGGCGGGCAGGGGGGCGTCGGGATTCCGGGGCACCAGCCATATCGAATTCCTCGGCTGCAAGCTCGGGTTCAACGGTGAAATCGCGCTTAAATCGGCGAAAATGCAGGCGTTGCTGCGCGACCTTTCGGCGCGGGCGAATTCAACCGCGAAGGCCTTGCGCGGGCATGATTCCGAGGAACGCGGGCGGATGGTATGCGCCGTGCTTAACCGCGCGCTCGATCCTGCTGAACCGCACGCACATCCTTACGGCGCGATGCTTTTGCATATGGTCGACGACCGCGCGCAGCTTAAACAGTTCGATTATCTGGTCGCGCGCATCGTGCTTGCCGCCATGCGCGGCGATGCCAGCGTCAAAGGGTTCAGGAAAATTCCTTACCGCAAAATGCGGCAGGCATGGAAGTTACGATCGGTGGCGTATGCGCGAAACCGGCGGTAAATTCGGCTCGCTGCTTGGCGAGTGGGTAGCGCAGCAGCGGCGCGGCGCGGCGCGTTACACGCCGGTGCACGATCTCGTGTTCGGTCGGGGCGCCCTTGGTTATTTTCTCTACCGCACCCGTAACGTGTTCATCATGGTGCTGTTTCGCACGGCGCTGCACATCATCGAGTTCAGCCTGCTCATCTACGCGCTGCCAACGATGATTTATCCGGCGATGCTTCTCCGTCTGCTCGGCCTTGTGCTGGACGGTGGATGGTGGGGTGCAACCGAACGCATGCGCCAGCGTATCCGCACACTGAAACGCAGGCGCGATACCGAAGCCGTGCGCCGGGAAATCACCGGATGGGTGACGCTTTCCTCGCTGCTGGCGCTTGCGGTGCTGGCGGCAGGCGGTGCGGTGGCGTGGCAGTATGCGGACACGCCCGCCTATGCCGGGCTCATCGCGGCGATCGCGCTGCAACTGGCGCTGCGTATCGTCAGCCGAACGTTTTATTCGGGGGCGTATGCCGTGCAACGCGTGTTCATGCCGATCGAATTTTTGATCGTCCCGGAAATACTGGTGTTCGTGGCGGGAATGTTCCTGCATCCGTGGATGGGGGAATGGAGCGTGTCGATCTGTATCGCGCTGTCGGGCCTGCTGGTCGCTGGCATCAGCTTCCGCAACGCGCGGCAGGTCACTGATTTTCTGCGTATCACACCCGGGCAGCTATTTTCGCTGCGCGCGCTTAGCGTGCTTGCCGAGCATAAGCCGCTGTCCCTCCTTACGCCGGCGCTCGCGGCGCTTGGCCTCAGGCTGCATGGGTTGATATTGATTATTGTGCTTCAGGCGATGGCTGCCGAAAAAAGCTACGCGCAGGAACTGCTGTTTTCGCTGTACCTTGTGATGCCGTTGCTGCGTGGCGCTTCGGGCTGGTCGCAGGCGCTGTATCTCGACCTTTCCCGGTTCCATCTCGACGTGTTCGCCGGGTTCCGCCGCAGGCTGGAGCGGGCGGGGCTCGGTTTCAGCATATTGCTTTCTGCAATATACGCGACGCTTGCGGCGATGGTGATAGCGGTCTACGCCACCACGCCGTTTGCGGAGGTTGCAGGCCTGGTCGCGGCATATATGCTGGTTTCGGGGGTTGCAGGCTTCGTGCTGATGAGCCTGTTCGCGCGGCGCAGTTATGCGGGCGTGATCGTGCTGGCCGCGTTGCAATATGTGCTGCTGGCTACGATGCCGGTGGCGCTTGCGCCCATGCTTTTGCTATCGGCGCTGCTGCCCGCATTCGCTGGTATGATTCTCCTCCGCCGTCGCTTCCTGCCGCCGCAGGATACGATCGTCGCATATATGCCGTGGGCGGCGTGGCTCAGGCGCCAGGACGAGGCGACGGCGGTGTTCCGCGTCACGTTTCATCCCCGTGCGCATCACGCCGTAATGGCCGATTTTATCGACGCGGTGCTTGCAGGCGAGGGACATGGCTGCATTTGCGGCAATACCGTACTGCTTGCCTGCAAATCGGGGCGGCTTTCCGATATACGCATGATCGCAGCAGGCGCCGGTTATATCAGCGGTATCGAGGCGATTGATGCGTCGCGCCTGCTTGCTGCGGCGGTTCCTCAGGCGATGGCGTTCGAAACGCTTGCGGCGGAATTTACCGCACGGTTTCCCGCCGGGATTATCCAGTATCCCGGTATTCCCAACCCGGTGCTGATGGAAATTACGGGCCACGACACACGCCGTGGCCTGCTGCACATAGCGCAGACGGGGCTATGGCTGGGCAGGAAAAAGCAGATGCGCGGCTGGTTCGTCACCACCGCTTACGACGACCCGTGGATAACGGCGATGTTCATCGTGCCGAAGGCGACTACGGATATGGCCGGGCGCAGCGCATGGCGCGCTCTGGTCGACGGATACAACGTCGCTAGGACAGGCGCGAATACGAACTGATCGTCAGGTCGTCGGTAAGGCGCGGCGCGAAATGCCGCTGGAAATGATGCAGGAACCGTTCGAAAGCGCTCCTGAAATTCTTTGCGGAGGCGATTTCCTGCGCGCCGAAAAAACCTGCGATGTGTTCTTCGGTAAGGAAATCCCCCTTTTCGTCGGGGGTTTCGGTGAGCGCATCGCTGTAGAGCAACAGGGTGTCGCCTGCATTGAAGCGAATATCCTGCGTGCGGTAACCGGCGTCCTTATTGACGCCAAGCAGCATGCCGCCGGGATCGAGCCTCTGGCACGTGCCGTCGGCGCGTAAGATAAGCGGCGCGGTGGGCGCGGCGCAGGCGTAGGTCAGCAGGTTTGTCCGCGTGTCGATGATGCCGTAGAAGGCGGTGGCGAACTGCTCTGGCGGAAGCAATGTCGCCAGAACGGCGTTCAGGTGCGTGAGATAGGCGCCGGGTGCGTGTGCGACGCTAAGCGTGTTGTGCATGAGCGCATGCAGCCGGAACACGTTGAGCGCGGCGGTAAGCCCGTGATTGGAGAAATCGACCACATATACCGCGAGCTTGTCGCTCGAAAGGCTGCGGAATCCCCAGATATCACCGCCGAGTTCGCTGCAGGTGCGGAAATGCTGGCAGATGGTGAGCCGGTAGCCCATTTCTGCCTCGCGTATGGCGTCGGAGGTGGGAATAAGCACCTGCTGTGCGTGGCGGGCTATGTCCATTTCCTGCGAGATGCGCGCGTTGACGTTGCGCATGCGCCGCATCATGATTTCGCGTTCGAGATGCACGACGCTGCGCGCGATGATCTCCTGCGGGTCGACCGGCTTTAAAATGTAATCTGTAGCGCCGGCGGCAAAAATCCGCGCCTTATCGCTGGCGTTGGAAAGCGAGGTCTGTACGAGAATGGGGATTTCTGCGATGTGTGGGGCTGCATCGGCGCGGATATGCGCGCAGAATTCCAGCCCGTCCATTTCCGGCATGATTACGTCGGTGATAACCAGCGCCGGGTGTGATGCGCGCACTTTCGCCAGAGCCTGGCTGCCGTTGACCGCTTCTTCAATGTCGTTGAAGCCGTGCTTGCTGAATATGGATTTGAGGATGATGCGCGTAACCGGGTCGTCCTCGACGATGAGGATTCTGCAATTGCGCACTTCTTCCCCAAGGCGCGGGGGCGGGACGGCGATATCCTGACGGGAGGACAGGGTCGGCATGGCTTGCGGATGCTCGCTGGTTCAAAACACTGCAGCGATTCTAACCCGGGTACCGTTAAAAGGTTGTGAATTTAGAAAAATAAACAACTTTCTATGCGATCGTGCCGGAATGGCACGAAATCGGGCTAACGCCTTGTCCCGCTGTCTTTGCCGCTGTCGGTCCCGGTGATTTTCGGGTGGGCGGAGGAGGTGGTGGGGCCGATGCGGCGGGCGGCGGCAAGCAGGGTCTGCACGGTATCGGGGATATCGGCGACGGTTTCCGCCCTGGTGATGTGGTTGCCGCCAATGCCTAAGCCATGGCCCCATTGTACATGGATCGCGTGCGCCCCGGCGCTGCGTGCCATTTCGGTGTCGTCGCGCTGGTCGCCGACCACGACGGTGGTTTGCGGCGTGGCGCCGAGTTTTTCCATGACCTCGCGCAGATGCTCCGGCGATTTGAATGTTCCGGGATCGGGCAGGGTGACGACTTCGTCGAAATAGCGTGCGAGTTTTTTCTGTTCCGGGGTGGCGAATGCCTCGCCGCGTTTAGTGATGACCGCGAGCTTGTAGCCTTCCTTTTTCAGCGTTTCGAGCATCTGCGGCACGCCGTCGTAAATAACCTGTTCCTTGCCCTGCGCTTTCAGTTCGCGCAGTCGGCCGGTATAGAATTCCTGCTCGGCTTTGGTGGTGATGTCGTCTTCCAGTTTGAACCTGGCTTCCATGCCAAGGCCCGCCGCGCTGGCCTTGCGGCTGGCGAGGTTGTGTATGGACATGGCGAAATCATACCCGGCGGTGAGGCGCAAATCCTGATCGGAAAGCGTGCGGCAGGAATCGGGGATATCGGGGATCTGCGCCGCCGCGCGTTCCCACGTTTCCTTCACCGCCTGCATATTGGCATGCTGGCTGTTGACCAGCGTGCCGTCGATATCGAATACAACGAGCTTATTGGGAGCGGTCATTCGAGGGATTCCTGTTAAAAAATAATACTACCGCCTGAGGGAAGGCGCGGTATTTTTCGATTGCGTTCTTTCGACCCATGTTGGCTGTGCGGCATCCGCTGGCTTGTCCAAAACGGCTTCTTTTGTAGGGGTGGAAGATGCAGCTTGCGCTTCTTTCTGTTCAAGCGCGCTTAATTCTTTTTCTTTCTTCCTGAGCATCGATTTGGCGGAGGAATAGCCCCACATGCCGGAACCCGCAACCACGACTATAGGTGCAGCGACAAGTGCGGCAAGCAATTTATTCTGTTTCATCGTGCTGATCAGGCGTTCGGAGAATTTGCCACCCGGATCGGCTTGTTTGAATTTTTTGACGAATTCCGGAATCATGAAAAACGATTGCAGGGTTCCGACTGCCCCGCCGATCAATCCCGTGACCACCCCCGCCTTTACCGCTTCGCTGCGCATGGCTTTAGGGTCGTGCAGCAGCTTTCGCGTCTCTGCGTCATTCAGGTCGATCGTTTCTTCGTTTTTTCCTTCTTTTGTTTTCACAACCTATCTTCCTACGCTCAGGAATACGGCGGACATCTCACCCGCCACAAGTCCTTCCAATACCTAATATTATCAGAAGGTCATGAAAGATTTGTGACATTTTAAAGAAAAATGCCATCCGATAACACAATGAATTACAAGGAAATGGTGCTGTCGAAGGGATTCGAACCCCCGACCCCCGCATTACGAAAGCCATTTAAGCCATTGTCATTTATAGCCTTTTATTTCCATACAAGACCAAAAACAGCGGCTTTCAGGCGGCATTTTCATAACCCAATCTACGCACATTTCCAAACATTGCCAAGCCTATTGTTGATATCGTGCTGACACGATGCGCGTGCATGTCTTTTGTGCTGATATGGAACATTACTAAATGCGATTTGCCAAACATAATCTTTATGACTATTTTATCTGCAAATGTATGGAACAGTATAGCATTCTGAGGTGAACAATGGGTCGCAAGGTTTTTTTCAGCTTTCACTACAAACCGGATAATTGGCGTGCATCGCAAGTTAGAAATATGGGCGTTGTTGAGGGCAACCAAGCCGTTTCCGACAACGATTGGGAAAGTGTGACTAAGGGTGGCGACTCTGCAATCGAGACATGGATCGATGAGCAGATGAAAGGAAAATCCTGTGTTGTGGTTTTAATCGGCACTGAAACTGCCGGTCGGAAGTGGATCAAGCACGAGATCAAAAAAGCATGGGAGGCTAAGAAAGGTGTCGTTGGTATTTACGTTCACAATCTAAAAGATAAAGACAGCGCGCAATCCACCAAAGGCTCCAACCCGTTTGACAGTGTAACCATCGATGGGAAAAAACTTTCCGATACCGTGAAGGTCTACGATCCGCCTTATTCAATCAGCACGAACGTGTACGATCACATCAAAACCAATATTGATGGATGGGTTGAAAAGGCTATTGAAATCAGAGACAACTACAAGGCTTAACGGCCAGCTTGCCGTGCGGCAGCTTCGACCCATTTGCCGAAATTATTGTAGCCGTCATTATCAACCCAATCATAGACACTAAAAAGGCTGCTCAGCACTGGTTTATCTGTCCCTTGGAGATACTGCGGCGCTGCTGCCGTGGTGATCAGTGACTGGTATGGAGCATCCTTCCAACCGTCCTTATATTGAATCATGGGGCGTAATTTTCCGTCTTTGGTACCATACCCCAAGAAAGAGAATGGGCTTCCACCAGCGCTGTCTGCACCTGTTTTCGGGTCTTTGATCTGGTGGATGCGGATGCCGAATACCCCCATGCCTAATTCAACCGCTTTCAATATCTCATAATCCACCCAGCGGCGGGTGTAAGTTTCCTGACCGATAAGCACGCAAAGTACGCTGGAACCTACAAGGCCGTTATCGATCAATCGTCGCACCGCCTGGTCACCTTCTTTCTTGGCTTTCTCTTCCAACGATCCGTCAAAGAAACCTGCGGTGGTATAACTGCCTTTAGTGATGTGGTGATTTTTAATCACTTGAACGCGCATGATATCGCGCTGGTAGTGGAAACTGAAAAATACGCTACGCGGCATGACCTACCCCCTCTTTATTATGTCGAGTAGTGTGATGACCGCCTTGATATGATCTGCTTTAGGATCGTTTAATTCCGCAAAGGCCGCTTTGAATGCATCAGTTGCGCTAGGGTGGAATGCATTCATATTCCCGTTGATCTCCTCCCAAAGCTCACTCGCCATATAGCCGGTAGCACCGATAGGTAGTAGCTTAAGGCCTTGAGCCTTGGCGATCTCAAATTCAGAGCGCATACCGTTTGAAAGAACAACCTTTCCGTCTTTCTCGATTTTATTTCCAAACAGGAATATGGCGACACCGGCGTAACCAATCATGTTCTTGCGGTAGGCCTCCCAGGTCGCCTGACCTTTTTCGCCTTGCGGAAACGGGCGCAATAGTAGTTGGTCGTGCAGCTTCTGACGGTTGTTTTCGTAGATGTGCTGCAAAACTCCGGTGATGACGTGGCTACCAACGCCCAGCCCGAATCCAGAAACGATCTTGTAGTCTTTCAGAATGATTTCGCGGCTTAGGTCACGGATAAATGCCTCAGCCGACGCAGCGGAGTAATCGCCGTATTCATGCGCAGCCCCAGAGATGAAAATCGTGCGCTGACGAAAACGGTCTTCGATGCGTCGCAAGATATCGGTCAAATCTTCATATCGTTCGATTTGCAGGGTTTGCACGCCAAAGCGCTTCAAATCGTTGATCTGCAGACTCAGCTTTAACGTAGCATACTGGAAAGTCGTATCGTCTGGATAATCCTCGCGGAGTGGACGCTTCAGAATGCAATAGTGCTGGCGTGGCTTGTCCTGAAGGCTTAAGCGCAC
>CAZBUX010000077.1:0-7699 GCA_964495185.1 uncultured Rickettsiales bacterium
AGCGAGGCGCCGCAGCCTGACGCGTGGTCAGTCGACCTTCAGGTTGACGGCCGACATTTTGCCTTTGTTTTCCGCAAGGTCATACTGCAGGCGCTGGCCCTCATCCAGCGTATTCATGCCGGCTTGCTCGAGCGCGGACACGTGCACGAATACATCGCTCGAACCATCGTCCGGTTTGATGAATCCAAAGCGTTTCGCGGGGTTATACCATTTTACTGTACCAGTCGCCATGACGTATGCTCCTAATTAATTGACTTGCAATAAATTACACCGGGGCAACTATCAGCCCGGGCCAAGCGTTGTAACCCAGACAGCATTTGAAGGCAACAGTTTTAATAGGTAAACTGCTCTTTAATGATGCGTTCTTCGAGGTTGTGCTCGGGGTCGAAAAGCAAGGAAACGCCCGATTTGCGCTGCTCGCTCACCACAACCTCGGCAACATCCTGAATTTCCGTGAAATCCGCCACGGCGTTCACGGCGCGTTTCTTGGGTTCCATGATCGAGAAATTGATGCTGGCGTTATGGGCCAGAAGCGCGCCTCGCCAGCGCCTTGGCCGGAAAGGCACGAGCGGCGTGAGCGCGATGACGTTGGCGCCCAGCGGAATGATCGGCCCGCCCGCCGAGAAATTATAGGCCGTGCTGCCCGCAGGCGTCGCCACCAGTATCCCGTCGGCGGTAAGCTCTTTGAGCCTGACCACGTGGTCGATGGACACGCGGATTTTCGCCGCCTGCCTGCCCTGCCGGAACAGCGAGACTTCGTTGAACGCCAGCGCCTGGCTGATTTTTCCGTTCAGGCGCCTGGCATACATGTGCAGCGGATACAGCACCGAAGGCCGCGCGCGGTTGAGCCGCCCCATCAGGTCGTCAAGCCCGTACTGGTTCATGAGGAAGCCGACCGTGCCGCAATTGATGCCGTAGAACGGCAGCTTCATCTTCATATAAGTGTGCAGCGTCTGGAGCATGAACCCGTCGCCGCCGAGCACGACGATCACCTGCGCCGAGGCCCGCCTGCGCGTGATGCCCACGATTTCATAATGTTTTTCGAGTTCCCGCAGCGCGGCTTGCGCCTTGGGTGAGGTATCGGCGACGACGGCGATTTTAGTGAAGGTCATACTCTTGCTGGCGTTAAGCGGTGAACGTACAATAATGCATAAGCCCTACCTTTATTAAATTGCTTCCGTTTTTCCAAGGACTATCTGGAAATATAGTCCTTTATGGCATCGGCCTGCGGGCGCATCGAGCCGTCGCGGCGGAACAATCCGAAACTCCCCATATCCTTCGGGAAGGCGTAATCGTCGAGTGAAAACCAGTACACGCGCTCGACACTGGCAGGCATCCCGCCGCGCGCGCCTTTACCGAACGCCCGCGAGGTAAGTTTCTCGTCGATATAGCGCAGCGTATGCGTCGCAAGTTCCTTTTCCTTCGCTTCGTCCACGGCATAGGGATTTTTATCCCCCGCCATGAAACCGATTTCGGTGATCCAGATCGGTTTCTTCGCGCCCTTGAGCGCCATGAGATTTGCCACGTTGAACACCTTGGGCAGAAACCCCGCATCCGACACCGAGCCGACGAACCCCGCTTTCGCCGCCCCCGGATCGTCGCCGTCGAGCGCGTCCACCGCCCTCACCCCACCGCGCGGATTGAAAAAATACGGGTGCAGCGCCATCACGTCGAAACGCTGGCCGTAATCCTTGTCTTTTTCCCAGAGCTTTTCTAAAAACACATGGTCGGCCTTGGAAAGCCCGGCATGCACCAGCGTGATGTTTTTGCGCCGTTGGCCCAGTTCCTTATCCACCGCCCGCATCAGTTTTACAAAGGCGCCAGCATCGGGCTTCGGCCCCCAGAATTCCTTGCCGTTGGGCTCGTTCCACACCTGCCAGTTTTTGATGGAGCCGTAGCGGTCCACCGACGCAGCGAGGAATTTCGCATACTCCGCAAACGCCTCTTCTCTGGGCGCCAGCTCGAATACCCCTTCGGGTTTAGGGCCGGAAACCGCCCAGTCCGGCGCGTAATGCACGATGGGAAACAGTGTAACGCCGTGCTTTCTGGCAAGCGAAACCAGGCGATCGGTCGCCGCCCAGTCATATGCGCCTTTGGTTCTTTCCACCCCGCGCCATTCCCAGTCCACGCGAGCCTCGGTGATGCCGAGCGCTTTCATGCGTTCGAAACGCGCCTCGATTTCTTCGGGAGCACCACCTGCCAGCATATTGACGCCGAGCATGAACGGCCTGCCGTCGGCTTTCTGCGCGAGCGCCCTGCCCCCAAGCGCCGCCGCAACCGTCGCGGCCGCACCTTCCTTCAGGAAATCACGCCTCGTAATTTTCATGGATAGCTACTGCGCGATCCGTCTGACCAGCGCGATGATATAGGAGAGATTTTCCATATTGCTCCCCTCGGCGTATTGCAAAATCCGCTCGACGATACGGTTGGCAAAGCGCGGCGAGCCGATTTTTTCGCCCTCGTCGTGGAGTTCGCGTACGACTTTAAGCAGGAGCTTGACAGCGGGGAACATGGCGTCGGGCAGGCCCGATTTATTGTAAATCGCGCGGAACCCAAGGTCGCCGCGGTCGTTAATAAGCTTGCGGGCGTTAGCCGAAGGAATTTCGGAAAGTTTGGCAAGGCTCATTTCGAAGAAATTGAAGTTTCCCTGGCACAGTGCGCTTAGGATCAGCGACGGCGTGAGGCGCCCCCCGGCCAGAAGCTGCGCGATAAGCTGGTCGATCTCCGCCTCGGCCTCCGACATGCGGATGAGGTTGAGGGTTTCCTTTTCGCGGGTTTTTTCAACTTCCTTGTCGATCTGCTCGGTGGAGAGCTTGTATTTTTTCTTGAGCGTGTCAGCCAGCGACACCGACACGACACTGATCATTTTCTCGACCGTCGCCACCGGCAGGTAAGGCCGTTTCGTCAGGGACTGCATGATACTTTCGTTGCCGCGGTACTGGTCGATGATGCGCGCGAAGCTTTCCTCGGAAATCGCCGCGCCCTCGTTGTTGACCAGCGAATTGGCCACTTCTTCGTCGCCCTTCTTAAGCAGCGTGTCGGATATGACGTTCGATACGAAGCGGCGGCGCGATATGGCAAGGTAGCGGTTGACCTGCTCGGTGGACTGGATGAGTTCGGCAAGGTCGGCGTCGGTCAGCACTTCCGAGAATTCGAGGATGGGCAGCGACACTTCGTCGACGTCGCGCGCCAGCGCCCGGATCACGTCGCGCGGCACCTGCACGCTGTCTTTGAGGTTCTGCGCCAGCGAGATGCGCACGCGCAGCTCGGTGTCTTTCATGAGCAGGCGGAAAATCTGCTCCGCCACCATGGTTTCCTGCGAGGAAAGCGGCATGCGGTTATAGCTGGAGGCGATTTTGGTGGTCATCGCCACGCGGGTTTCGGAAGTTTTATCGTTGAGAAGTCGGTCGACGTCCTCGGGCGAGAGCGTCAGATTGGAGCTGGTAGCCGGATCGTTAGGCTGAAGCTGCAATCCTGCCTCCTATGATGGTCAGGAGATATTCCATATTCTCCACCGTCCGGTGCAGCCCCTTTATATAAACCTGGTCGATGACGCGGCGGCGGAAATCCTGGCGCTTGCTCTGGCCGTAATCGGTTTCCTGAAGGCTGATCTTGAGTAGCTCGTGGATGGCGTCTGCGAAGCCTTCGGGCATGTTGGCCGCACGGTAGATAGCGTGGAAGCCGAGCGCGCCGCCGTCCATGAGCAATATGCGGGCATTGACGCGGGGCACGCCCGCAAGCCGGGCGATACCCGCCTCGAATACGGTGAGGCTGCCCACGCAAAGCGCACGGATAAGCAGCGAATGCGTCAGGCGCCCACCCATGTAAAGCTGGTCGATAAGGTCGCTGACGTCGTCATCGTCGGTGGGGTCGAAATGGCCGCCGTCGGGGATGATGCCGAGCATTTCCCATTCGCGGGCGTCGCCGGATGCCTTGGCCGCCTGCGGAGCGCCGAGCTTGTATTGCTTAACCAGCAGGCGTTTCAGATCATCGGTGACGACGAAATAAATTTTTTCGGCGATGGAAAGCGGCAGTCCGCCGCGTTTGACCAGCACCTCAAGCAGCGTGCGGCTGCCCGATACGTATTGCCACGATTCCGACAGGCCTTTTTCCGAGAAATTGGCGGTCTTGTTGGCGAACAGGTCGTTTAAGACCTGCTCGTTATGCGTATCGATGAGCGTGTCGGCGACGTTCTGCGAAAGGTTCTCGCGACGCGCGATGGCGCAGAGTTTCAGCACTTCTTTGGTGCTTCGCACCACGGCGAGCAGATCGTCTTCGGTAAGCGTGCTTGAATATTGCAGCATGGGCCCGGCGATGTCCGGCTCGTCGCTCACCATTTTAAGCACGATGTCGCGCGGCACGTTGGGGCAGTGGCTCAGCTGTTCGGAGAGCGTCTTGCGCACACGCTTTTCCACGTCGCGCAGGAGTATCCTGAAAATATCGGTGGCAATATCGGTTTCGGAATCGCTGAAGTTACCTGAACGAAAATCCATGGCCAGCTTGGTGGCGAGCATCCCCCGAACCTTGCCGGAAGGCTCCTGTGTCAGCTTCTTAACGTCCATAAGTGTCAAATGTGCCACGGGGATATGCCTACACCCTTATATTCAAACCGACTATTCATCGGTAACTAGTTCAACGCACGATTTCAACTTGAAAAGGCATATCGCGTTACATTAGCCTCAAACTAATTAAGCCATAGTACTATAAAAAATTCGTTAATTTTCAGTAAACATTTATAAGATTTATCTAAAATTAAGGCTTCTCGCGTAACATACCAGCTCACCGCTTTGATTTATATGTATTTCCCCAAAAACGCCCGGCTCGATAAAACCCGCCTCCTCTTCCTTGTCATCCTCATCGAAGGCTATGTCGTGCTGGCCTGCGAGCTTCTGGCCATCCGCGAGTTAATCCCCTTCGTCGGCAGCGGCACGGATACGGTATCCATCGTCATCAGCGCCGTATTGCTGCCACTGGCGGCAGGCTATCATTTCGGCGGCGGCGCTTACAAACGCCAGTTCGCCCGCGCCCGCGCACTGGGCCAGACGGGGCTTTCCATCCGCAAGATCCTGCTGCGCAACATCATCACCGCGCTGTTTCTGCTCACTGTCGGGCTGTCTTACATCTGCATGGAAGCGTTTTTCACCAGGATGGAAGCATGGCAGATCGAAAACCGGCTGCTCCAGACCTCTCTTTATTCAGCGCTGTTCCTCGTGATTCCGGTATTCCTGCTCGGCCAGACCGTACCGCTTATCAGCAATTATTTTTCGCGGCGCCGTTTAAGCGAGATCACCGGCAGGATGCTGTTTTTCTCCACCACCGGCTCGTTCCTCGGCTCGGTGTTTTCGACCATCGTGCTCATGTCGTATATCGGCGTGCACAACACGGTCATCGTCACGCTGGGGCTGCTGTGCTTCCTGCTTCTTCTGCTGGCGCGCAAATCGCTCAATTTCGAGATACTGAGCGGCGTCGCGCTGTTTTGCCTTCTGTGGATGCTTAATAACGACGACGCCATGAAATCCTATAACATCGTCTCCAACAACGCCTACAACATGGTTTCGATAGAGCACCCGGATCCGGATTCCATCGTATTCAACGTCAACCGCTCCTTCTCATCCAAGCTCACCAAAAACCCCGACGATAAGTACCGCTATGTTAAGTACATCGAAGTTCAGTTCATCGAGCCGCTCATGAATGCGAACAACCCGCCCCGCGACATCCTCATCCTCGGTGCGGGCGGTTTCACGCTGGGGCTTGACGACACGGTGAACCACTACACCTTCGTCGATATCGACAAAGACCTGAAAGCCACCGCCGAAAAGCATTTCCTCGGCCAAAAGCTCACGCCCAACAAAACCTTCGCGCCCGTGTCGGCCCGTGCCTTCCTGCGAGACAACGACAAGCAATACGACCTCGTCGTCATCGACGTTTACACCAACGTCGTTTCCGTTCCGATGGAAAGCACCACCCGCGAATTCCTGCTCGACGTCAAAAAGGCCATAAAGCCCAACGGAGTCGTCGTAGCCAACGTTATTTCGAGCCCGGCCATGAAGGATAAGTTTTCGGTACGCTACGCCAACACCTTCGCCAGCGTCTTCCCCGCCCATACGCGGCAGGTCATCAATTATTTCGACTGGTACCCCGACAACGCCGCCTATTACGAAATCGGCAACGTCCTGTATATCGCCTTCAACACACCGCTTGCCGAAGACCGCACCATCTACACCGACGATAAAAACACCTATTCGCTGGATGTGGGGGTACAATGAACCGCCCATTGAACAGTTGGGATTTACTTAAGTGCCTGGCGCTGCTTTTGATGTTCATCGACCATGCCGGGGCCTATGTTTTCCTCACCGAGGAATGGCTGCGCGGCATTGGCCGGGCGGCCATGCCCATCTTCATGTTCCTCACCGGCTACGCCGCGCATTACCGCTACAGCCGCAAGCTGTTCCTGCTCGGCTCAATACTCTACGTTTCCGAAATCTTCGCCACGGGGCATTACAGCCCGCCCAACATCCTGTTTACCATATTGCTTTGCCGCGCGCTTTTTGCATGGCTGGAAATGAAGGGCAAAACCATCACCCGCCCCTTCGAGTGGTATGCGGTGTGCGTCACGTTCTTCATGAGCTTCGCGGTGATCGAATACGGCACCTTCGCCCTCTTATTCGCCATCTGCGGCTACATGAAGAAAAACGCGCATCTCTACCGGAAAAAGCAGATGAAAGCGTTCTGGGCGCTGGCCTTTGCCACGCACTGGGCCGCGGAGGGGCTGATGCGCGGCGCCGATCCCTTGACATGGGCGATCATGGCGGCATCGCTTGCTTTCGTCGGCTGGGTGATGTGGACGGGCGCGACCGAAAAAATCCGCACGGAAGGCTGGCCCGCAGGGCTTGCCCGTCCGCTGAAATTCCTCTCTTACCACTCAGCCTATGTTTACGTGGCGCACGTCATCGCGCTGCAATGGTTGCAGTCGTTCGGCGCGTTTAACTAGGCGATTTCGAACGTACCGTCAACTTCGACCGCAACGCCCAGCGGCAATTCGCTGACGCCCACCGCAAAACGCGCATGTTTGCCGGCTTCGCCGAATACGGCCACCATCATGTCGGAAACGCCGTTAGCGACTTTCGGCTGGTCGGTGAACCCGGCGGCGGAATTAACGAAGATGCCGAGGCGCACGCAACGCTTCACGCGGCCAAGATCGCCGCCGCAGGCCGCTTTCAGGTGCGAGAGGATGTTGATACCGCAGAGGCGGGCCGTGCCCTGCGCCTGCTCGATGGTGAAATCGGTGCCTACCTTGCCGATATCCTGCGGTTTGCCGTCTTTCATCGGCAACTGGCCGGAGATGAACACGAGATTCCCGGTAACGGTATAGGGGATATAGTTGGCGGCCGGCAGCACGGAAGGCGGCAGGACGATGTTCATGTCGGCGAGTTTTTTATCGATCTGGCTCATAGGATACCTCAGGATGATTGGTGTGAAGCGGGAAGCGCAATCTACCCATACGCTCCCGATCCGCAAGCGGTAATTCGATATCGCGCACGCCGGAAACCGCCTTAACCGGTCATTAACCTTTAATCAGTTGCAATTACCCCGGCATGCATTAAAATTGCACAAATAATAGGCTGCAATATAACGATAATATTTATTATTCGGCCAAAATCAAAAAAAAGCGACAACTGTAAAAAAACTGTCATAATCC
>CAZBUX010000078.1:0-7662 GCA_964495185.1 uncultured Rickettsiales bacterium
AGCCGGTGACGATGGCGTTTTTACCTTTAAGCATGAAATCCTCCGTGGAAAGCGTGAAGGTTACTCCCCCGCGAGGTTAATATCAAGACGGCGTGCGCGGAAGGCGCATAATGACACGAAGGCCGGGGTCGTTGTCTTCGAGCAGGATGACGGCGTTATGGATGCGCGCGACGGCGGCTACCAGTGAAAGCCCGAGGCCGTTACCTTTGGTGTTGCGGCTTTGCTCCATGCGGAAGAATTTCTCGAATACTTTCACACGGTATTCCTCGGGGATGCCTGCGCCGCTGTCTTCTATGATGATTTCGGCATAGTCATCGAGCAGGTTGCTCAGCACATAAACCGTACCGCCTTCGGGGGTGAATTTGATGGCGTTGTCGAGCAGGTTGGCGATGGCCTGGTTGAGCAGGTGCTTTTCGCCGTAGATGCTGAGCGGTGCGGCAATCGCTGTGTTGAGCGTGATCTGCTTTTCAAGGGCGTAGGGCTCGTAGAACTCAACGAGGTTGTTCAGGATGGCCGTCAGGTCGCAAGGCTCGAATTGGCGGAACTCGGTATTCGCTTCGAGCTCCGATATTTTGAGGATGGAATTGAAGGTCGCGATGAGTTCTTCGAGGTCGCGAATGTTTTTTTCGAGGATGCTGTGCGAGGGGTTGCCGCGGTCGATGCTGCGCAACCCTGCGTCCATGCGGTTGATGATGCGGTTTAAGGGGCTGCGCAAATCGTGCGCGATGTTGTTGGCGAATTCGGATAGCGATTTCAGCAGCGTTTCGATGCGGTCGAGCATGAGGTTTAAGTTCGCGGACAGATCGTCGAACTCGTCACCGCCGCGGGTGAACGGGATGCGCACCGACAGATGCCCGCCCATGATGGTGCGCGCCGAGCGGTTGATGATGTTGATGCGGCGCATAACGCTGCGCGTCATCACCACCGCGCCGAAAAACGCCATGATGAAGGTGAGCAGCAGGCTCGCCCAGAAGGTCTGCACAATGGTCTGCTCGATTTTTTCCTGGCTCTGCAAACTCTGTCCCACCAGCAGCGAACGCCATTTCGAAATCGGCACCATCAGCGCTTTCACCTCGACGCCGGCGGGGTTGTTGCGTGAGCTTTCGATGAAAAACCGCGCCCATTTGCCTTCTTTTTCGAACGCCGCTTCGCGCTTCGCGCCTACCGGCCATTCGTTTAAGTTGCCCGCGATTTTTTCGTAGTCCTTGTTCACGAGCAGGTAAATCTCGATGCCTTCATCATCGTTGGCGATCAACTCCTTGATGCGCGCCTCGACTGCCGCCGAGCCGTTTCCACGGTATTCCTGCATCAGGCTGACGTAATGCGCGCGGATAGAGTCTTCGATCTGCGCCTGCAGGTAGTTCATCGCGAAGGTATAGATAAACGCGAACAGCACCACCACCGACAGCGAGAACAGGCTGACATACACCAGCGCTAAGCGGAAGGTGAAGGTTTTCAGGATAGTTGCGAGGCGGGATTCCATAACGTGCGCAGCCTAACCAATTTTTATCGCAAATGCCATTGGCGATCGGTTCGAAGCTGTTTCGAGGCGGTTGAAATCGCTTTACGCACCGCTTTTTGCCGCCGGGGAGCCGTTCGTTTCCGCGTGGTTTATTTTATATCAGTCGGTTGCCTCGCTTTCGGGTTCGGTTTTTTCAAAAAACATTGCATTTCTTTGCATTGCTTTGCATTTTTACCGGCAAGCAATTGTTATTTATATTCTTGTCACCCTGAGCGTAAGCGAAGGATGACAGGTGAATGTATAATAGTGGGGGATGGCCCGGAAGGGGGATTCCGATAGCTAAAAGCAAACTATGGATTAGTACGTTTACGCTCGAGATCCGATATTTGCATGAGTAATTTAGCGATTTGTAAATTTCCTTCCGCTTCCGTGAGTTGCTTGCTATCGATTTTTTCGGAAACTTCCATCCGCTTTGTAATAAATAAACTAACCAAATCCATATAGGGATAATTAGCCTTTTCATACGCTGCTAAGATGCGTGGATTAGAGCATTTTGCTGAGTCGACGTAGGTTTTAAGCTCCCCGTTAAGGCGTTTATTTCTACATTCTTCAATTGCGATTTTTATTTCTTCCTTATCAACTCTATATATTTCGCTTGTAGTTGGCTTATCTAAACGCTCGAGTTGTGTTTGTTGTGTATTAATCTGATAGGCTTTGGATTGGTCGGCTTGGTTTGCTGCAATGCCCATTATGCCAACGATCGTTAAAAGAATTGGCGATGTTATAAATCCAATTAAAGCGCAGAATAATCCGACTGTACCAAAGACAAATTGTCTTTTTATAAGCGCAACAGTTCCAAGTACTATGGTCAGTGGTACAAATACCGGAGCCATGAAGAATATACTTATTACGCCGCAAATAAATGCAACTATACCGACAGCAGAATCATTCTTAACAATTATGGTTGTGGCATGATTCTTTTCCATATTGCACGCCACCAGCTTATACCCAGCACCTCTTAGCGTCTGGATCATGTTCTTCTCGAACCCCTTGTCGATCTTGTTGCGGAGCCTTGAGATATGCACGTCGATGACGTTGGTCTGGGGGTCGAAATTGTAGTCCCAGACGTTTTCGAGCAGCATGGTGCGGGTGACGACCGTGCCGGAGTGGCGCATGAGATATTCGAGCAGGGCGAATTCGCGGGCCTGTAATTCGATATCCTTGCCGCCGCGGCGCACGGCGCGGGTGAGCAGGTCCATTTCCAGATCGCCGCAGGTGAGTTTCGTGTTAGCTTTTTCGCCGGTCTTGCGGCGGGTGATGGTTTCCAGCCGTGCGAGAAGCTCGGTGAAGGAATACGGCTTGGCGAGGTAATCGTCGGCGCCGGATTTCAGGCCTTTGACGCGTTCTTCCACCTTATCCAGCGCGGTGAGCAGGATGATCGGGGTTTCGTTGCCCGAGGCGCGCAGCGTCTGCACGATGGTGATGCCGTCCACCTGCGGGATCATGCGGTCGATGATCATGGCGCCGTATTTTTCGGTGGTGGCCATGAACAAGCCGTCCTTGCCGTCGGCGGCGTGGTCGACGACATAGCCGTGCTCGCGCAGCCCCTTGATCAGGTATTTGGCGGATTCGATGTCGTCTTCGATGAGGAGAAGTTTCATAAGGGGTTAGCAGTGGGCGGTTGGCAGTGGAGTAAAAAATAGCATAAAATTCCTGATTTACCACTGCGTACTGCTAACTGCTGGCCGCTGACTACCTTCCGAGATCCCGTTTCGCATCCGCGGTGGCTGATTCGACGAATTTGCCGACGACGTTCAGGCCGGAGGCGGCGAGCTTCTTGACGGTGTCTCTGGCGGCTTCGAAGATGGCAAGCTGGGCAAGGACGTATTGCATGTGGGCGGCGTCGACGGCTTTGATCTGTTCTTCCTTGCGGCGGATCTCGGCCTTGTTGTTGAGAGTATGGAGTTCCTCGATATCGTCGTTCAGTTCCTCGACGCGGTCGCGGTGATCGCGGTCGGCAAACGGCTTGAGCAGCCCGGCGAATAATACGGCATAGGTCTGATATAGCTCGGAAATACGGTCTTTTGTGGCGCGGTCGGGGCGTTTGGGGTTCGGCATCAGGGCGGGCTCGATGCGTACAAGCGTAGTTTCGGGCGATGCCGCGCCGCCATGCGGTTTAAACGAGGCAAGCGGCTTCTGCTGGATGTAGCGCATTGCGCTTAAATCATAGGCAAGCCATTCGACGGAAAGCCTTTTCGAGCCGGTATCCCCGGAGGTGAAGGCGCGCACGGCGTCGTGGAAATGCTCAATGCGCTCGCGGAAATCCCCCTCGCCCGCCAGTAGCTGGAATTCGGTTTCTAGCGCGAGGATATCGTGGTACATGCGCGTAAGCAGCGCCACGATGGATTGTTGCTCGGAAGCGGAAAGTTTCATGAACAGCCCTTTAGCCATCTATATACACTGGCCTTTTTGCAAGTCCAAGTGCCCGTATTGCGATTTCAACAGCCATGTGCGCGAGCGCGTGGAGTTCGACCGCTGGCAGAGGGCGCTGCTGGCGGAGTTGGATTACATGGCGGCGCGGGTTTCCGGGCATACGGTGCAGAGTATTTTCTTCGGCGGCGGCACGCCTTCGCTGATGCCGCCCGCAATCGCGCAGGCGCTGATTGCGCGCGTGCGGGAGTTGTGGCCGGTGGCCGACGATATAGAAATCACGCTGGAGGCGAACCCGACTTCGGTGGAGGTGAACACGTTTCCCGATTTTGCAGCGGCGGGGGTGAACCGCGTGTCGCTCGGCGTGCAGTCGCTACGCGATTCGGAACTCAAATTTCTCGGACGCGGGCATAGCTCATCCGAGGCGCTGCGGGCGATCGCGCTCGCGGCGAAACATTTCAAGCGCTATTCTTTCGATTTGATTTATGCGCGGCCTAACCAGACGCCTGACGACTGGGAAGCGGAGCTTTCCGAGGCGCTTGCCCATGCGGGCGGGCATATCTCGCTGTACCAGCTGACCATCGAGACCAATACGGCGTTTCATCATGCTTACCAGAAAGGTGAGTTCGCGCTGCCGGACGAAGAAACATCGGAAGCGCTCTACCGGCTGACCGAAAAAATGATGAACGCGCGCGGGTTGTTTGCCTATGAGGTGTCGAACTACGCCGCGCCGGGTGAGGAATCGCGGCATAACCTCGCCTACTGGAAAGGCAGCGATTACGTGGGCGTGGGGCCGGGGGCGCATGGGCGGTTGACGACAGAAGGCAGGCGTATCGCCACCCAGACGCTGAAATCGCCGGAGCGCTGGCTGGAGCAGGTGGAGCGTAGCGGGAACGGCGTCGAAATATGGCAGGATGTGCCGCCGCAGGATGAAATGACCGAACGGGTGATGATGGGGCTTCGGCTCGCCGAAGGCATCGATTGCCGACGGTTCGAGGAACAGACCGGTCGCAGCATCACGGAAGCGCTCGATATGGAAAAACTGCGTTTCTACACGCGGGAAAAATTCCTCGAAGACCGTGCCGACCGCGTGCAGACGACGTTGAAGGGTAGACTTGTGCTCAACCGGCTGACGGCGGAGCTACTTGCCTGATTCAAACTTCTTCGGCGCCGGGTCGATGACCTTGAAACCGGTGGGCGTCACTTCCATGACGGCGAGCTTGCGGTCGGAGGTGCCGTCTTCGCGCAGGCGGAAAAGGCCGTTGGCGGGGCTTAGGAATCCGCGCTGGTCGATGAGCGCGGCGTTGCTGACGGTGGTTTCGGCATTGGGCATGGTGATGGTGGCGGCAAGGCTTACCGCGTCATAGGCGAGGCTTGCCAGACGCACGGGCTTATAACCGTAGACGGTGATGAAGCGGCGCTCGAAATCCATGTAGGTGTCGGGCGGGGAGCTGGAAAACCACGCGCCTTTCATCTCGGGGATCTTGGCGATCTCGGTGTCGTCCCACATTCCGGTGCCGAGCAGTTTTATCTTGGTTAAATCCAGCTCGCTTTTCTTCAGCGACTGGATAATGTTTTTCAGCTGGTAGCCGCCGTCGGCGATGAAGATGGCCTGGAAGCGGCGTTCCTCGGTGGCGTTTTTATAATGTTCGACGAGACGGGCCACGGCGGCGTCGATATTGGCGGGGCTCGGGGCGTAGAACTCGGTGGGCGCGACGATGCCGCCTTTTTTGCCGTAGATGGTTTTGAGCGTTTCGTTGATCTTCTCGCCGTAGGTGTCGTTGGGCGCCAGCACGGCCACGCGCTGCGATCCGTGCAGGAAGGCGTAGTCGGACATGCGCTCGACCTGCTGCTCGGGCAGAAAGCCGAATACATAGACGCCTTCGCCAGCGACGGCCTTGTTATTGGAGAAGGTGAGCATGGTGACGCCGCGCTCGCGCACGGTGGGGGTGATGGCGGTGACGGACTGCGAAAAGAGCGGTCCGATGACGAAGGTGGCCCCCTGCTCGATGGCCTGCTGCACGGCGCGCTGCGCGTCGGCGGGGACGCTGCCGGTATCTTTGGGGATGAGCACGACCTGCGAGCGGATTTTATCGGAGGGCACGGAGAGGTAGCTGTCGTAAAGCGCCATGTTGGCGGCGTCGAGCATGGCGTTGCCCACACTGGCCGAATCGCCCGAAAGCGGCAGCAGCAGCGCGACTTTGACTACCGGCGTGGCGGGCTGGATTTTCCCGCGCGGGGTCATTTCGCTGGCCTGACCCATGACGGGGGCCTGCGACACGGGTTGCGGCCGGGCTGCCGCCGGGCCGGAAGATTTGGGCGGTACGCAGGCGCCAAGCGCCAGAACCGATGCCATCGCCGCTAGGTATAAACCATGTTTCATGCTAATCTCGCCCCGCCTAAAAATACCAGAGGAAGCTACTGTGAAAAACGATTCCAGTCAAACCGCGCCGGGCCTTTATTTGGTGGCCACGCCCATCGGCAACCTGAAAGACATCACCCTGCGCGCGCTGGAAACCCTGAAAGCCGCGGATCTGGTAGCCTGCGAAGATACGCGGGTGACAGGAAAACTCATGTCTCATTACGGCATCAAAACGGCATTGCTTTCCTATAACGACCATAATGCCGAAGGTCGCCGCCCGAAAATCATGCAGGCATTAAAAGACGGCGGGGTAGTGGCCCTGGTGTCGGATGCCGGGACGCCGCTGATTTCCGACCCCGGCTATAAGCTCGTGCGCGAGGTGGTGGCCGAGGGCATTGCGGTGAGCGCCCTGCCCGGCGCTTCAAGCGTGCTGGCGGCGCTGTGCGTTTCGGGGCTTCCGACCGACCGGTTCTGCTTCGCCGGTTTCCTTCCGCCCAAGCAGGAGGCCTGCAAAAAACAGATAACCGAGCTGGCGGCGATTCCGGCGACGCTGGTGCTGTTCGAATCGACCCGCCGCCTGCCCGAAACACTGGCGTTGCTGGCCAGGGGGCTTGGCGACCGCGAAGCGGCGGTGGGCCGCGAACTCACCAAGCTGTTCGAGGAATGCCGGCGCGGCACGCTTTCCGAGCTGGCCGCGCATTATGCCGAGCACGGCGCGCCGAAGGGCGAAGCGGTGATCGTCATCGCCCCGCCCCTGCCGGTGGCCGCAAGCGAAGGCGATGTGACGGCGGAGCTCAAACGCCTGCTTAAAACCCATAGCGTGCGCGAAGCAGCCTCCCTGCTTTCCGAAGAAACGGGCATGCCGCGCAAGGCGGTGTATTCGCTGGCGCTGACGCTGGTGAAGGGCGATGAAGAAGAATAACCGGCGCCAGAAAGCCCACCGCCTCGGTCATGTCGCCGAGCAGGCGGCGGCCGTGTATTTATTCTGCAAGGGCTACAGGATTCTTGCGCTGCGCCACCGCAACGCTTACGGCGAGATCGATTTGCTTGCGCGTCGCGGCGATACGCTGGTGGCGGTGGAAGTGAAGGCGCGCAAAAACTTCGCGCAGTGCGAGGAAAGCATCCCGCCGCAGAAACGTCAGCGCATCGCCCGCGCCGTGGAAGGCGCGATCGGCGGAAACAAAATTGCTGGACTTGCGGCGTCGCCGCCCCGTAATATACGCTTCGACGCGGTATGGGTCGTACCCTACCGCCTGCCCAGACATATAAAGGACGCGTGGAGATTATGAACAGAATCGCAACACCGCTTGCTATCGCTACACTCGCCGCCGCGCTTTCGGGCTGCGTCCCGCTGTTGATCGGCGCCGGTACGGAAATGATGATCCCGCAGGATCGCTACGCGTTTGGC